>NZ_BAAILP010000245.1:0-2907 GCF_054589055.1 Novosphingobium sp. 11B
CGACCCGGACTCGATCCGGGACCGGTGGCTGCCTTCAGGCTGGGACTGGCCGGGTGCCCCGCCGATAGGTGGGTTGTTCCCGGCCAGCGGTCCCGGGGCGAGCCCGGGACGACGGCATTCTCAGAACTCGAAACTGACCGAACCGCCCCACTGGCGCGGCGGTGCGTAGCCTGCGAGGCCCGCGTAGCCGGGGCTGTCGAACACCGTCGACATGTAGCGCGAATCCAGCAGGTTGGTCGCCCACAGACCCACCGACCAGGCACCGCCGTCCGGCTTGTAGGTCAGCGAGGCATCGACGAGATGCGTGGGCTGGATCTTCGAGCGCGGCGTATCGAGGATCGCGGTGTAGTACTTGGAACTGGTGTAGGTATAGCTCACGTCGCTGACGAGATCGGCGCCGTTACCCAGCGGGATCACGAAGTTAGCGCCGAGGCTGGCGTTCCACTTGGGCGCATTCTGCAGGCGGTAGCCTTCCAGATCGAGCACCTGCCCGGAGAGCGGGTCGGCATAGAGGAACTGCTTGTACTTGGCATCGAGGTAAGCCAGCGAGGCGCGCAGCGTCATGCCCTCCACCGGCACCGCCGTGGTTTCCAGTTCGAAGCCCTTGATCTCGGACTTACCGGCATTGAGAATGCGGTTGCCCTGCGTGTTGGTCGTATCGTCGAAGTAGATCTGCGCGACCTGCATGTCGCGGTAATTGGTGTAGAACGCCGCTAGGTTCACGCGCAGGTGCCGGTCGAGGAAGTCGGCCTTGATGCCCGCCTCGAAAGTATCGACCTTTTCCGGATTGTAGGGCGTATCGCCGTCCGCAGGAACGCCGACGCGCGCGGTGAAGCCGCCCGACTTGAAGCCCCGCGCCCAACTGGCGTATAGCAGCGCGTCGTCGGCCACTTCGTAGTCCGCGCCGAGTTTCCAGCCGACGTTGTTCCAGCTCTTCTTGCCGCCCACGGTGAAGCTGCCGATGACGGTGTTGCCGATCCCGGTATAGTTCGAGCCCGCCGGATCGCCGATCGAGGTGATGAGGCTGGGCGTCGATTTGGTCTGCTCATGCGAATAGCGGATGCCGGCTTGCAGCTTGAGCCTGTCGGTCGCCTGCCAGTACCCTTGCGCGAAGCCGGAGACCGAATAGTTGTCCTGATCCTGCAGGTTGATCTGCAGCAGGCCGGGCGCGGCGAACTGCAGGCGATAGGCCTGGATATGGTCGTAGTGGTTCTTGAGGTAGAAGCCGCCGACGAGGACGTTCAGAGTGTCGGTCAGTTCAAGGTTGGTGCGCAGTTCCTGGCTGAACTGCCAGCCCTCGGTGCGACGGTAGGTGTCGTTGAGGAACAGCGGCGTGCCGTCCTGATCGGTGAACTCGCGCAGCGTGAAGTGCTTGTAACCGGTGATCGCGGTCCAGTCGCCGATGCCCGTGTTGCGCCAGTTCATCGTCAGCGTGCCGGAATAGGTGTCCATGTTGGACTGATCGGGCACCGAGTTGTTGGCGCCGTAGTACTTGTCGGGCGCGGTGCAGCTTCCGGCGGTGGCGCAGGGGCTGACGTACATGCCGCCGGTGCCGGGGCCTGTCGTGCCCGGCGCGGTGTAGAGCGCCTCTCCGGGCCGCGCGCCGTTGATGACGATGGGCGAGCCGTTGCGGGCGTTGACATATTCGCCCTGCAACGTCGCGTCGAAGTTGGAGCCGGGCGTGAACTTCAGATAGGCACGCACCGCGTCGAGGTTCTTGCGGCCCATGTCCGAGCCGTCGACGACGTTGGTGACCCAGCCCTTGCGCTGCGTGTGAATGCCCGCGACCTTGAGCGACAGCACGTCCTTGACCAGCGGCGCCTCGATCGAGCCGGTCAGGTCAATGCGGTTGTAGTTGCCGTAGACCGCCTTGACGTGGCCGCCGAAATCGCCGGTCGGCTGCTTGGTGACGACGTTGATGACACCGCCCGTGGTGTTGGCGCCGAACAGCGTGCCCTGCGGCCCGCGCAGAACTTCGATGCGGTCGACGTCGTAGAGGTCGAGCAGCGCGCCCATGGAGAAGAACTGCGGCACGCCGTCGACGACGATCGACACGGTGTTGCCCGCATAAGGGTCAGGCTCGATCACGCCGATGCCGCGCACGGTGAAGACCGCGCTCTGCGGGGTGTTGGCGAAGTTGTCGATCTGGACGTTGGGGATCTGGCCTTGCAGCGCCTGCAGCGAAGTGCCCTGCGTCGATGCCAGCGCCTCGCCGCCGACGGCGGTGATCGAGATCGGCACATCCTGCAGGTTTTCGGACTTCTTCTGCGCGGTGACGACGATCTCCTGGATGCCGCCGGACTGCGTTTCGGCCTGCGGTGCTGGATCATTCTGGGCAAAGACCACCTGCGGCACGAGAAGCGCGGCGGCGCCAAGTGCGAGGCGTGAGCTTGCATTGAGCCAGATGTTCATTTCGTTCTCCCCTTCGTTTATGTTCTTCGGACACGGATCATCGCCATCCCGGCGCAGGCCGGGATCGCTGGCAGTCTTGAGGTGAGAGCCGGCCTGCGCCGGGATGACGGCCTAGCGCCGCCCCTCGAGGTAATCGTTCAGCACTTCATGGAAGAAGCGCACCCGCGTCTCCTGCGCGGCCAGATAGGCGTCGGTGTACCCGCGAGAATACATGCCCTTCTGCTGACCTTCCGCCAGAAGCATGTCCTGATAGACGATCTGGTCCTTGATCTCGGGCACGCCGCGGCCGTTGTCGAAGGCGCGGTGCTGCATCTCGGCCTCGCGCAGCGGCTGGGGACCGGCCATGATCGATTCCACCACGGCCTGTCCCTCGACCGGGAAGGCCATGCACCACAGATCGAACGTGCACTTGTTCGGGTCGGTGGGGTGCGGCTCGGTGCGGAAGAAAATCAGGTTGTCCGGCAGGAAGCTGATGGTGACGTTGGGGAACATCAC
>NZ_BAAILP010000246.1:0-3401 GCF_054589055.1 Novosphingobium sp. 11B
ACTTGATCCGGGACCGCTGGCCGTGAGCGGCCCACATCGCGTTCGAACGCCCCGACGCAAGGCCTCACCTAAAGACAGCCAGCGGTCCCGGATCAAGTCCGGGACGACGAAATCTTGCCCAAACCGCAAGCCACGGGCAGAACGCCCGCCATGAGTGCCGACTGGACCAGCGCGATCGACCGCGCCCGCGCCCATGCGCCGTTCCTTGCGAACGCGCTCGATCGCCTGCCCGCCGTGACGGAATTGCTGCAGGCCAGCGATGGTCAGGCCGCCCTCGCGCTGGCCCGCAAGGCAGGGGAGGGCGTCGCCGACACCGCCTCCGCCTTGCGCCGGGAGAAGCAGGCGCTCGGCCTCGCTCTCGCCATCGGCGACCTTGCGGGTGCCTTCCCGCTGCTGGAGGTGACGGGTGCCCTCTCCGCCTTCGCCGACCGGGCGCTCGACACTGCGATCGTCGCCGGAATCCGCCGCCGCGTGCCCGACTACGACCCCGCCGAGCCGAAAGGCTTCTTCGCCCTGGCGCTCGGCAAGCACGGCGCCGGAGAACTGAACTACAGCTCCGACATCGATCCGATCCTGCTGTTCGACCCGAAACTCCTGCCCCGCCGCGAGCGCGACGAGCCCGGCGAGGCCGCCCAGCGCATCGCCCGCGCGGTCGTCGAGATCCTCTCGCACGTCGGACACGAAGGCTACGTCTTCCGTGTCGACCTGCGCCTGCGTCCGGCCTCCGAAGTCAGCCCGCTGGCGATCCCGGTCGAAGGCGCGCTGAGCCATTACGAATCCTCCGCCCTGACCTGGGAACGCGCCGCCTTCATCCGTGCCCGGTCCTGCGCCGGGGACGTCGCGGCGGGCGAGGCGTTCCTCGCCGCGATCCGCCCCTTCGTCTGGCGCCGCAGCCTCGACTTCGGCGCCATCGCCGAGATCGGCCGCCTGACCGCGCAGATTCGCGCCAGCACGCGCGGCTCCCCGCAAGTCGGCCCCGGCTTCGACCTCAAGAAAGGCCGCGGCGGCATCCGCGAGATCGAGTTCTACGCCCAGACTCACCAGCTGATCCACGGCGGCCGTCACCCCGCGCTGCGCCTGCGCGGCACCCGCGCGACGCTCGACGCGCTGGCCGAGGCGGGGCTGGTCCCGGCCGAGGAAGCGCGCCTGCTCGGCGAGCACTACGACCGTCTGCGCACGATCGAGCATCGCCTGCAGATGCAGCACGACCAGCAGACCCACAGCCTGCCGAAAACCGCCGAGGGCATCGAGGCCGTCGCCCGGCTCGACGGCATGGCGAGCGGTCAGGCCCTGCTCGACGAACTCACCGCCATTACCGAGGCGGTGGGCGAGCGCTACGACACGCTGATCATGGCGAATACGCCCACCGGCGCGGTCGCGGTGCCCGACCAGTCGACCATGCCCGAGGACCTCGAAGCACTGGGCTTCGCCGATCCCGCAGGCGTCGCCCAGCGCATCGAGGGCTGGCTCGGCGGCAAGGTCCGCGCCCTGCGTTCCGATGCCGCGCGGGCGGCGTTCGTCGCGATCGCCCCGGACCTCCTCGCCGCGCTTGCCGCCGCGCCCGAACCCGATCGCGCGCTCGCCCGGTGGGAGCAGTTGCTCGGCAACCTGCCGAGCGCGATCAACCTGTTCAACCTGCTGCAGGCCCGCCCGGCGCTGATCGAGATGCTGGCGCGTATTCTCGGCCTTGCCCCGCCGCTGGCCGATGCCCTCGCCCGCCGCGCCGACCTGCTCGACCCGCTGATCGACGCCAGCGCCTTCGACCTGCCCGGCAGCGTTGCGGAACTGGTCGCCGAACTGACGCGGTTCGAGGCGGGCGACGACTACGAACGCAAGCTCGACGCGGTGCGGCGTAAGGTCGGCGAGCTGCGCTTCAAGCTGGGCGTCCAGCTGATCGAGGGCGCCAACGATCCCGTCGCGATCGGCCACGCCCTCGCCCGCATCGCCGAGGCCGCGCTGGTCGTCCTGACCGATGCCACCGCCGAGGAATTCGAGGGCACCCATGGGCATATCGCGCAGAGCGAGATGCTGATCCTCGGCCTCGGCCGCATGGGCGGCGGAGTGCTGACGCACGCCTCGGACCTCGACCTTGTATACTTGTTCAGCGGTGACTTCCGCCGCGAGTCGGACGGCCGCCGCCCGCTGGGCGCCACGCATTATTACAACCGCCTGTCGCAGCGGGCGATCTCGGCGCTGTCGGTGGCGACCGCGCAAGGCGCATTGTTCGAGGTCGATACCCGCCTGCGGCCCTCCGGCGAGCAGGGGCCACCCGCAGCCAGCCTCGAAAGCTTCGAAACCTACCAGCGCGAGCAGGCGTGGACGTGGGAGCACATGGCGTTGTGCCGCGCCCGCCCGCTCTACGGCTCGCCCGAAGGCCGCGCGGCGCTGGCCGCAGTCGTGCACGCCGTCCTCACCGCCCCGCGCGAGGCCGAAAAGCTGCGCGCCGACGTGCTGGAAATGCGCGAGAAGATGGCCCGCCACAAGCCGCCGGGCGGCCCGCTCGACGTCAAGCTGATGCGCGGCGGGCTGGTCGATCTGGAGTTCATCGTCCACTTCATCCAGCTGCGCGAACGCGGACCCGGCCTCGATCCCGATCTCGGCGAGGCGGTGCGCGGACTGGCCGCAGCGGGACTCGTCGATGCCCCGCTGGTCGAGGCGCACGACGCGCTTACCCGCCTGCTCGTAGCCGGACGGCTGCTGGCGCCCGATGCGCAAGTGCCCGGCCCTGCTGCGCGCTTGGCACTCGTGCGCGCATGCGGCTATGGGGACTGGGAAGCGCTCGAAACGGGCCTCGCAACGGCGCGCCGCCACATCGCGGACGCCTGGCGCGCGGCCTTCGACGAAACCCTGGAGATAGACGCATGACCCGCCCGCACATCGGCGACCCGTTCCCCGACATTGCCCTTGAAACGCCGGAAGGCGGCAGCGTGAAGGCCTCCGACTTCACCGGTCGCAAGCTGGTCGTGTTCTTCTACCCCAAGGACGCGACCCCCGGCTGCACCACCGAAAACATCGAGTTTTCCGCGCTGCAGGGCGAGTTCGAAGCGGCAAACACCGCCCTTCTCGGCGTCAGCAAGGACTCGGCGAAGAAGCACCAGAACTTCATCGCCAAGCACGACCTCAAGGCCCCGCTCGCGACCGATGCGGAGGAGAACGGTCTCTCCGACGCGCTCGGCATCTGGACCGAAAAGCAGAACTATGGCCGCACCTACATGGGCATGGTCCGCACCACATACCTGATCGGAGCGGACGGCAGGATCGCGCAAGTCTGGGACAAGGTGAAGGTCAAGGACCACGCCGCCAAAGTGCTGGAAGCCGCAAAGGCGCTATAACTCACTCTTCGTCATTGCGAGCGCAGCGAAGCAATCCAGAGCAGCCTCAAGCCGCCCTGGATTGCTTCG
>NZ_BAAILP010000246.1:3580-5745 GCF_054589055.1 Novosphingobium sp. 11B
GAGTGCGATCCGCACGCCAAGGTGATGGCGACGCGCAAGGTCGCGCGCGACTGGCGGCTCGGGAGGCTCGCCTTCGCGTTCGACGCCGCGATGCCCGAGACCCCCGGCCGTCCGGACTCGCCCGAACTGCTGCCGCCCGGCAAGATGCCCCGGCGCAAGGGAGGGGGCGAACGGGGCCGCATCGCCCTGTGGCACGCGCTCGCGCATATCGAGTTCGTGGCGATCGATCTCGCGCTCGATATGGCCGGGCGGTTCGGGGAATCGATGGGGCGGCAGTTCGTGTCCGACTTTCTCAAGGTCGCAGCGGACGAGGCCATGCACTTTTCCCTGATCGACAGGCATTTGCGCACGCAAGGCAGCCACTACGGCGCCCTGCCCGCCCATGACGGACTGTGGAGCGCCGCGCACGAGACACGGGGCGATGTCGGCGGCCGCCTCGCCGTCGTGCCGATGGTGCTGGAAGCCCGCGCGCTGGACGTCACCCCGGCGGCGATCGAGCGGGTCCGCACGATGGGCGACGAGCGCGGCGCACGCATCCTCGAACGCATCCTTGACGACGAGATCGCCCACGTTCGATTCGGCGCAAATCATTTCGCCGACCACGCCGAACGGTTGGGCGAAGAGCCCGGAGAGCTGTGGAAATCCTTGGTTTTTCGTTACTTTCACGGCTCCGTTAAACCGCCGTTCAACGACTCGGCGCGGCTCGCTGCCGGTTTGTCGCGCGATCTGTATACCGCGCTTGCCTGAGGCAAAACTAACGGCATAAGTCACACTCACGAGACGGCGGGGGGTTCCGACGATCTCCATACTCCTTGGCGCGACCGGTTTCGGCGTGCTCAAAATAGCGTCGCTTTCCTCGGAATGACGGCGGATAAGCAAGGTATTGCGAGTGGTCGTAACGAAATTTTTCGCCAAGTTCCGCGCAGTGACCGGCGTTTTCGTCGCAGCGGGACTGTCCATTGCAGCGCAACCTGCAATGGCCAACAGCAGCGCTGCCGCTGCCGACATTTCCTCCACCCTGCGCACCAGCCAGGCCGCGAACCAGTCGGTCACCGGCGGTGAGGACGAGCAGTTCAGCCAGCTGTTCAGCTCCTGGCAGAACTATGAAGAAACCGGCCTTGCCGCCGCCAAGCCCAAGGCAGCCGTCGGCGGTATCGCCACCGTCGCCATCCCCTCGCGCAACCCCCTCGCTCAAGAGCGCATGACCAGCACCTTCGGCATGCGCGAACATCCCATTCTCGGCGGCCGCCGCGCCCACAAGGGCGTCGATCTCGCCGCTCCCACCGGCACCCCGGTCTACGCCACCGCAGACGGCACCGTGAGCCGCGCCTCGTGGTTCAGCGGCTACGGCCTGTTCGTCAGCCTTGAGCATGGCGGCGACATGCAGACCCGCTACGGTCACATGTCGCGCCTCAACGTCGCCGACGGCCAGCGCGTCCACAAGGGTGACATCATCGGCTACGTCGGTTCCACCGGCAACTCGACCGGCCCGCACCTCCACTACGAAGTGCGCGTCGACGGCGAGGCCGTGAACCCGGTCCCCTACATGCAGCAGCCGAGCCTCGCTTCGGCCAACTGACCAGAGTTTTCCTGTTGAGAGGAGGAAGAGGCGGCTCAAAAGGCCGCCTTTTCTTTTGCCTGCGTTCCGCGATGCCCCAAAAAAGGGGGCAAAAAAATGGGGCGGTCCGTCACGAGGGTGGGCCGCCCCTTGAAGTTGGGGAGAAGCGGTTACCGCACCGGGGCTCCGCCGGAGCGGAAGGGGTTGGTGCGGTGGACCGGCAAGACGGTCTTCGCACTGGCGGCCGCGTCTCGCATTGATCGCGGTCAAATACGCCAGACCCGCTGAATTTCTGCTACGCGCCGCCGTTCTTGGCCTGAAATGGACACGTCCCGCTTCCGGCCCACCCCGATCCTGCGCGAGCGCCGCCGCCGGCGCTGCACGCGCTTTGCACTGACCGATTCGCGCGGGGGGCAAATTGCCGTGATCGTACGCGACATATCCTCGCGCGGGCTCAGTGCCGCCGCCTCGGGCGAGCCGCCCCGCCTTAACGAAGTGGTACGCGCCACGCTGGAAGACGGCCGCGAGGTCTGGGGCCTCGTGCGCTGGCGCGAGGGCAACCTGTTCGGGGTGGAGTTCGATACGCGGGGGTGAAACCTTCCGTGGG
>NZ_BAAILP010000246.1:5946-10078 GCF_054589055.1 Novosphingobium sp. 11B
TCCTTGCGATACGGGTCGAACCGCGCCGCGATCGAGCGCGCGTAAGGCAGTCCGCCCGGCAGCACGACGAGGTCGCCGCCATCGGTCTCGCACAATCCGGCATCGAGGTAGGGGCGCAGCAGCGGCCCGGCCTCCTGCCACAAGTCCGCCGCCACAGGCGCGCGGCCCTGGCACAGCAGTGCCTCGATCACCGCGCCGCGCCGCTGGTCCTCAGCGCTCCGGACGATCCCGCGCGTCGCGGTCAGGCGGTCCTGCGAGAGCATCATGCGATAGCGCCCGGTGTTCTTCTCGTTCTGGACGAGCAGGTCCGGGAAGCCGCCGATCGCAGAGGCACCCAGCCCCAGCAGGACCGGCGCCTGATCGTCGGTGAAGCCCTGGAAGTTGCGGCGAAGGTGCCCCGTCAGCGTCGCCTGCGCCAGCGGGTCGCCGGGCAGCGCGAAGTGGTCGAAGCCCACCGCGACATAGCCCCGGTCCAGCAGGAAGGCGTGCCCGTAGGCCGCCATGGCGAAGCGCGCCTCGGCATCGGGCAGTTCGCTCGCATCGATCTTGCGCTGGCGGGGGATCAGGTGCGGAACGTGGGCATAGCCGAACAGCGCGATGCGATCGGCGCCGAGCGCGACGGTGCTCTCCAGCGAATCCTTCAGGTGCGCCATGGTCTGGCCGGGCAACCCGTACATGAGATCGAAGTTCAGCGATCCCACGCCCGCGCCGCGCAGCATGGCGACGGCCTGCTCGATCATCGCCGTGGGCTGCACGCGGCCGATCGCCCGCTGCAACGGCTCCGCAAAGGTCTGCACGCCGAGGCTGGCACGCGCGATCCCGACCGAGGCGATCACCCCCGCCCACCCGGGGCCAAGGGTGCGCGGGTCCAGTTCGATCGAAGTGACCGGGTGCGAGGTCTCGAACTGCAGCGTCAGTGCATCGACCAGCCGCACGAAGTCGATCGGCGAAATGCCGTTGGGACTGCCGCCGCCAAAAGCGATGCGCGTCACCCGCGCTCCTCCGGCCAGGCGTTCGGCGACGAGATCGATCTCTCGGTGAAGCGCGTCGAGGTAACTCGCTACCCTGTCCCGCCGGTTGGCGACGCTGGTGTTGCAGCCGCAGTACCAGCAAATCTTCTCGCAGAACGGGATGTGGACATAGAGCGATACCTCGCCTTGCGTGCGCTCCAGCGCCTCCTCGTACTGGCCCGCGCCTATCCCGCCAGCGAACTCGGCGGCGGTGGGGAAGCTGGTGTAGCGCGGCACGGGAATCGCCAGCAGTTCGGGGTGATAGGTCCACATGGCCGCAACTTTGCCTTATCCCTCCGCGCCGTCATTGCGATCGATCAAGCCGCTTGCGTTTGGAATCGGAATGGCAGCCCTTGGCGCAGCATGGCCCCTGCGGCGGTCCCGAAGGTGGGGGGACCGGCACGCTCACCGCGCCGCCGCCGCAGGTCATCGCGACAAGCTCCCGCGCCTCGACCTGCAGCGGGCCGACCATTGCCGGGACCAGCGCCAGCGTGCCGAACAGCGCGAGCAGGCGCCGTGTCATGGCGCGTCCTCGTCGATCAGGATGCGGTTGGCGGCGCCGTCCATATCCTCGTACTGGCCCGAGCGCATCGTCCAGAAGAACGTGCCCAGCGCGCAGAGCCCCATCGCCAGCGACAGCGGGATCATGAAGCCGAGGATCGTCATTTCCCGTCCTTCCCTGCCGCGCGCGCCAGCCGCAGCGAATTGCCGACCACCAGCAGCGAAGAGCCCGACATCGCCAGCGCCGCCACCAGCGGGGTGACGTGGCCGAGGATCGCCAGCGGCACCGCCAGCACGTTGTAGCCCACCGCCATCGCGAAGTTCTGCCGCACCACCCGCATGGTAGCGCGCGCCACCTTCACCGCCGTTGCCACCGGCATCAGCCGCTCACCGACGAAGACGCCATCGGCGGCCTGCTGCGACACATCGCTCGCCCCGCCCGGCGCGAGGCTGACGTGGGCGCCCGCCAGCGCCGGGCCGTCGTTGAGCCCGTCGCCGACCATCAGCACCTTGTGCCCAAGCCCCGCGCGGCGTTCGAGCAGCGCCAGCTTGTCCGCCGGGCGCATCGCCGCCGTGGCGAACAGGCCCAGTTTCCGCGCGACGCCGCCGACCGCCTCCACCCGGTCGCCCGAGGCGATCGCGGCGGTCAGGCCCTGCGCCTTGAGCGCCGCCAATGTCTCGGTCACGTCGGGGCGCAGGCTGTCGGCGAAGGTAATGCGGGTGCGGGTGCCATCGACGAGCAGGTCGACGGCGAGAGTGTCGGTCTCCACCTCGGGCCGCAGCAGCGCGACTTCGGCGCCATCCCAGCGCCCGATCATCCCGGAGCCGGCAGCCTCGCGCACCAGTTCGACGGCTGCGGGCTCCACACCTTCGCCGCGCAGCGCATGGGCGAGCCCACGGCTCAGCGGATGGCGGCTCGCCTGCGCCAGACCCAGCGCGATGGCGCGGCTGCGCGGGCCGAGCATGGCCAGCGTGACCGGGCGCGGTTCGCCCAGCGTCAGGGTGCCGGTCTTGTCGAGCAACACTTCGTCCGCCTCGGCCAGCCGCTCCAGCGCCGAGCCGTCCTTGATGAGCAGGCCCCGCCGCATCAGCGCCCCCGCCGCGACGACTTGCGCCGCCGGAACCGCAAGGCCGAGCGCGCAAGGGCAGGTGATGATGAGGACGGCGGTGGCGATCGTCAGCGCCTTGTAGACGCTCGCCCCTGCGATCAGCCAACTGCAGAAGCTGAGGAACGCGAGGGTGTGGACGGCGGGCGCATAGAGCCGCGCCGCGCGGTCCGCCACGCGCACGTAGCGCGAGCGGGACTGGCCCGCCTCGTCCATCAGCCGCGCGATGTCGGCGATGGCGGTGTCCTGCGCGGCGGCGGTGACGCGCACCCGCACCGGGTTGCCGAGGTTGATCGTGCCCGCGTGGACGAGGTCGCCGGGCACGGCGGGGCGCGGGGCGCTCTCGCCGGTCAGCATCGCGGTGTCGATGGTGGTGCGGCCTTCGACGACCTCGCCGTCGGCGGCGAGCGCTTCGCCTGCCGCCACCAGCATCGTCATGCCGGGGCGCAGCTTGTCGGCCTCGACATAGCGGGCAGTGCCGTCCTCGTCGAGAACGTGCGCGCCCCGCCCCATGCGACCGAGCAGGGCGGCGATGCCGGAGCGCGCACGGCCGCGCATCATCGCGTCGAGCGTGCGGCCCGCGAGCAGGAAGAACAGCAGCATCACCGCGCCGTCGAAGTAGGCGTGCTCGCCCCCGGTCAGCGTTTCGTAGAGGCTCATGCCCGTCGCCAGGATCACGCCGATGGAGATCGGCACGTCCATGTTGGTTCGCCGGTACTTCAGCGCCATCCACGCCGAGGCGAAGAACGGGCGGCCCGAATAGACCACCACCGGGATGCCGATCAGGGCGCTGATCCAGTGGAACATGCCGCGCGTCACCGCGTCGGTGCCCGACCAGACCGAGACCGAGAACAGCATGATGTTCATCATGCCGAAGCCCGCCACCGCCAGCGCGCGGATCAGGCGCTTCGTCTCCACATCGTCGCGGGCGAGCGGGTTGTCGGCGGCGCGTTCGGCCTCGAAGCCGAGTTTGCGCAGCTCCTCGATCAGCGTCTCGGCATCGAGCGTCTCGGCATGGCTGACAGCGACGCGCTTGGCGGAGAGATTCACTCGCGCCGAAGCCACGCCGGGGACGAGCCCGAGGCCGCGTTCGATCTTGCCGATGCAGCCGGCGCAGCGGATGCCGGGGACGGTGAAGCGGCTGTCGATGCTGGGCGCGGTATCGAGTGCGGTTTCGGCAGGGACCGACGGCGGGGGTGTGATCGCGTTCATGCGCCGATCTCCTGTTCGGTGCGCCATTGGCGGCCATCCGCCTCGATATCGAAGCGCAGGGTCCAGCGGCCTGCGGGCAGCGGCTGGGCGCTGATCCACTGCGCGCCCTCGCGGCGGAAGGTGAGCGCGATGTCGGGCAAGCGGCCGAGGGGGTGGCGGGCCACGGCGGTGAGCACTTCCCGTCGTCCGGGACTTGATCCGGGACCGGTGGCTGTCTTTAGGCGCGCGCCATCTGCGGGCGCCTTGCCGGCCGTGGGCGCCTCGCCGGAAGGTGGGCTGGTCATGGCCAGCGGTCCCGGATCA
>NZ_BAAILP010000247.1:0-8359 GCF_054589055.1 Novosphingobium sp. 11B
CCCGGACTTGATCCGGGACCGCTGGCCATGAACAGCCCACCCATCGGCGGGGTGGCTTGCCGAATGGCCCATTCCTAAAGATAGCCATCGGTCCCGGATCAAGTCCGGGACGACACGAGTTTCGCTACCTTCGCCGGTTTGCTTTTGGCCAAAAGGCGCTAAGAACGGGCCATGACCGAAGAGACCGCCTCCGAAGCCCCCGCCGCCCCGGCCGTACCCCCGCGCAAGGTCTCGATGATCGGCCTCGGCACCATGGGCGGCGCGATCGCGCGCCACATCGCGCAGGCCGGGCACGAACTGACGATCTACAACCGCACGCCCGAGCGCGCACGCAAGTGGCGCGACGCCAACCCCGGCCTCGCTCACCGCATCGCCGCCAACCCGGCCCACGCGGCGCAGGACGCTGACGTGGTCATCACCTGCGTCGGCAACGACGACGACCTTGCCGACGTCGTGCTCGGCCCCAACGGGGTGTTCCGCATGCTCAAGCGCGGCGGCACCTTCATCGACCACACCACCGTCTCGGCACGCATCGCCCGCCAGATCTCGGTCGAGGCGCGCGACCTCAAGATCCACTGCGTCGACGCGCCGATGACCGGATCGCAGATCGGCGCGGAGAACGGCACCCTCACCCTGATGTGCGGCGGGCGCGACGATGCGCTCGAAGCAGCACGGCCGATCATGGAGAGCTACTCCAGCCGCATCGTCCACGTCGGCAAGGCGGGCTCGGGCCAGATCGCCAAGATGGCCAATCAGATCTGCATCGCCGGCAACGTCGCGGCTTTGGCAGAGGCGGTGCGCTTCGCGCAGGCCTCGCACCTCGACATGGACAAAGTCTACGAGGCGATTTCGGGCGGCGCCGCGCAGTCGTGGCAGATGGACAACCGCTGGAAGACCATGGACGCGGGCGAATTCGACTTCGGCCTCGCGATCGACTGGATGCGCAAGGATCTGGGCCTCAGCCTTGAGGAAGGCCGGGGCCTGGGCGTCTCGCTGCCGGTGGCAGCGCTGGTCGATCAGTTCTTCTCCGACGTGCAGGCCACGGGCGGCGGGCGGCTCGACACGAGCGCCATCATCAAGCGGCTCCCCCAGAAGGGTAAATCGTGAAGTCATGGATTGCGGCAGCGGCCACGCTGCTTTCGGGTACGGTGCTGGCATCTGCGGCGCTGGCCGACGTGCTGGTGGACAACGTCGAGGGCGTCACCCCTGACGGCAAGGGCGGCGTGGAGCGCTTCGAGGGCTTTCTGATCGACCCGCAGGGCAAAGTCGCGCAAGTCTTCCACAAGGGCGACAAGCGGCCCAAAAAGGTGGACTACAAGGTCGACGGCAAGGGCCGCATCCTCGTGCCCGGCATGATCGACGCGCATGCCCACGTCATGGCGACCGGCTTTGCGAAGATGACGCTGGACCTGTCGATGGCGAAGTCGCTCGACGAGGCCCTTTCGCGCATCGCCGCATGGACCGCCGCGCATCCCGAGGCGCCGTGGATCCTCGGCGGCGGCTGGAACCAGGCGAGCTGGGGGCTGGACCGCATGCCCACCGCCGCCGAACTCGACACCGTGACCGGCGGCAAGCCCGCCTGGCTCACCCGCATCGACGGGCACGCGGGCTGGGCCAACTCCGCCGCGCTGGCCGCTGCGGGCGTGACCGCCAGCACCGCCGATCCGGCAGGCGGCGAAGTGCTGCGCGTCGCGGGGTCGAAGGCCCCGGCGGGCGTGCTGGTCGACGCCGCCACCGCGCTCGTCGAGAAGAAGCGCCCCAAGCCTCGCCCCGAGGATGCCGACACCGCTTTCGGCGAAGCGCAGCTGCAGTTCCTTGCCGCGGGCGTCACCACCGTGGCGGACATGGGCACCTCGATCGAGGACTGGCAGACCTTCCGCCGCGCCTCCGACAAGCACCAGCTGCGCATGCGCGTGGTCGCCTATGCGGGCGGGATCGAAGCGATGACGCTGATCGGCGGCCCCGGCCCGACACCGTGGATCGACGACGACCGGCTCAAGATGAACGGCGTGAAGCTCTACCTCGATGGCGCGCTGGGTTCGCGCGGGGCGTGGCTCAAGGCGCCTTATGCCGACGATGCCGCCACCAAGGGCCTGCCGCAGATGAGCCAGACCCAGCTCGGCAACCTGATGAGCCGCGCGGCGATGGACGGCTTCCAGGTCGCGGTCCACGCCATCGGCGATGAGGCCAACGCCACCGTGCTCGATTCGATCGAGGAACTGTCGCAGACCTACAAGGGTGATCGCCGCTGGCGCATCGAGCATGCCCAGATCGTCGACCCCGCCGACATCCCGCGCTTCGGCCGCAACGGCGTGATCGCCAGCATGCAGCCGCAGCACGAAGCCTCCGACCGCGTCATGGCCGAGGCGCGCCTCGGTCCGCAGCGGCTGGCGGGCGCCTATGCATGGAAGTCGATCGCGGCGGCGGGTGCGAAGCTGGCCTTCGGCTCCGACACCCCGGTCGAGCCCGCGCATCCCTTCGAGGGCCTCGCGGTGGCGATCAGCCGCACCGGCGCCGACGGCCAGCCCATGGGCGGCTGGCAGCCGCAGGAGATCCTGACCCGCGAGGCGGCGCTGGGCGCCTACACCACCGGCGCGGCGTACTCGCTGTTCGCCGAGGACCGCCTCGGCCGCATTGCGCCGGGCATGCGCGCGGACTTCCTGTTCGTGGACGAAGACCCGATGACCGCCGCCCCGCAGGCTTTGCGCGGCACGCATGTGCTGGAAACGTGGATCGGCGGGCGGCTGGCATGGTCGGCCGCGCAGGACGGCGGCAAGGCGGGGGTGCGGCGGTAACCTTCAGAGCGCTACAGACAGCGGACTGCGCTCAAATAATAATTCTGACTTTTTAATATAGATCATCGTATCGATCTCCCGATACAGCGAACGTTGCCTCGAACGGCGAAAGCGTAAGATCTGTTTTACAAGTTGCGCAATGGACAGTCTCGCCTCCGTTATGCTTGGCCTTGACGTGTAAAATAGATTTTTTCCCATTCTCGAAGCACGTTGTACAAATTCGATGAAAGGGTTCCGTGGATCGGAAATCGGCTTTCAAGTCGTATGTGAAGGCACCGAGAGGCGATTGAGTTAATTGATAGCGCAAGCGCTCATCGTCCCATCGCGCCCGAACCGCAAGCTGTGCTCGCAACCCTTCAATTTCGCTGCGCAGTTCTGACATTTTTTCACGATCGGCCAACGTGGCCTGCTGTGCATCAAGCAACTGCCGCAGTATATCCACTATAGCGAGCTTGATATCCGTTTCGGAATTGAGAGCCGCTACACCCCGTGTCATGTCTATCGCGGCTTTAATTCCGTCATATGCGGCTTTAGCTTCTGCAATTCCAACCATCATTCCCTCGTGGAAAACCCGTAGCCATAATTAGACGGTGATCGAGGCAGGTCGCCATAGCCCCAACTTATTTTCCACATTCTCACAGCACCGATTAAATTCGATCATCCTCGCGAAAGCGGTCCATCAGGTGCATCCGTTCGTGAAGGATGGTGACGATGCCCACCGTAGCGTCACCAAGCAGCCTCCAGTAGACGTAGTGGTGCTCATGACGGCAGTAATAGCCGTCCACGCCGAATTCGACCGGAATGGCGCGCCATGGCTGGTCGCACCGCGCGATCCGCTCGAAGCAGGCGAACAGGCCGCGAATGTAGGCTTCCGCCTGCGCCTCGCCCCATGTGTCGCGTGTATATACGAAGATTTCGTCGAGCCGCCGGCCAGCGATCGCGGAGACCGTGAAGCCGGCCATTTCAGCCGCCATCTCAACTGGGGCGATTGCGTGCGATCACCGCTTCCGCATCCAGCGAAGAATAACTCGATTCGGGCGCGGCGAACGCCCGGTGCAGTTCGGCTTCGAGCCGCTGGAACTGCTCCGCTTCGAGCCGCGCCTTGTCGCGTCGGATCAGGTCGCGGACATATTCGCTGACGTTTTCGTAGGAGCCATGCTCGCCCACGTTGGCGGCCACGAAGTCGCCCAGCGCGCCGCCGATCCGGACATTGAGGGTCATGGGCTTGTTCATCACACGCACCTTTCGCCCCAATATAGTGGAATATCGAGGACGCTGGCAAGCGAGCCCGGCGTCACTCCGCCGCCCATTACTCCGCCGCAGCGTGTCCGGCAGCCTTGGCGGCTTCCTCGACGGCTTTTTCCTCGCGCGCGCGGTCCTTGGCGTCGCGGCGTTCGGTGAACCACATCAACACCAGCGTGCCCTCGAACAGCAGCAGCAGCGGCACCGCCAGCAGCAGCTGCGAGACGACGTCGGGCGGGGTCGCCACGGCGGCGACGATGAAGATACCGACGATCGCATAGCGCCGCGCGCCCACGCACTGTGCGCGCGTCACCATGCCCGCCCGGTTGAGCAGCATCAGCAGCACCGGCAGCAGGAAGCTGATCCCGAACGCCAGGATGAACTGCATCACCAGCGCGAGGTAATCCCCCGTGCCCGGCAGCGCCTCCAGCTTGAGCCCGCCCTTCTGTCCCTCGAACGTGAGGAAGAAGTGGAACGCCGTGGGCATCACCACGTAGTAGGCCAGCGCCGCGCCCATCGTGAACAATACCGGCGTCGCGATCAAGAAGGGCAGGAACGCCTTCTTTTCCTTGGCGTAGAGGCCGGGCGCCACGAACTGCCAGATCTGGTTGGCGATCACCGGGAAGCTGACGAAGAACGCCGCGAACATCGCGATCTTCACCTCGACGAAGAACGCCTCGTAGAGCTTGGTGTAGATCAGCTTGCCCTGTCCGGGCGGGAACGCCTCGGTCAGCGGGCGGACGAGGAAAGCGAAGATGTCGCCCGCGAAGTAGAAGCACACCGCGAAGGCCAGCGCGAAAGCCATGAAGGCGCGCAGCAGGCGGCCCCGAAGCTCGATCAGGTGATCGAGCAGCGGCGCCTGGGTGTCGTCGATATCGGAAATGCGGAAGGGCTGCATGGTTTCTGCCTCAAGCCACGGATCAGGGCGGCGGGGGAGGCAGGTGCAGCTCGGCCTGCCGGTTTTCGGTCTTCACCTCTGCGGATTTCTCGGGCGCGTCATCGGCAACGGGCGATACCGCAGGTTCAGGCTGCGAAAGGGCAGGTTCCGAAACGGCGGGCGCCTGCATGTCGTCGGCAGTAGGATTCATCGAGGGGAGCTGCGGGCTCGCCTTCATGATGGCCTCGTTCTGCTCGCGCCACTTGCGCTCCATTTCCTCCAGTTCGGCCTCGCGCACCATGGCGTCGATGCCGGACCGGAAATGGTTCGACATCTTGCGCATCTTGCCGATCCAGCGGCCAGCCGTGCGCAGCGCCATCGGCATGTCCTTGGGACCGATGACGACGACCGCCACGATGACGATCATCAACAGTTCGGATGCACCGACGTCGAACATCCCCGATCAGCCCCGAGCGCTCAGGCCTGTTCGTTCTTCACTTCGGTCGCGGTCGGCGCCGGATCGGCCTTCTGCGACGAGATCTGGGCGGCGGGAGCCGAGGCTTCCTGGGCCTTTTTGGCCTCTTCCTCGTTCATGCCGTCCTTGAAGCTCTTGATGCCCTTGCCGAAGTCACCCATGATTTCCGAAACGCGGCCGCGTCCGAACAGCACGAGCACGATCACGAGAACGATCAGCCAGTGCCAGATCGAGAAGCTACCCATAACCTCAACTCCAAAAGCGCGGTCGATTCCGACCGGTCATAGGGGGCATGTAGGCGCTTTGATGCCAAGTTGCCAGCCCGTCATGGTTATGTCCTTCACCGGTCGCACGTCAGTCATCTTCGGAATCCGCGTTGTCCGGTATGCGAGGATTCTTGCTGCCCAGCGCCGTCTCGATCATGTCCTCGTCAACCGGGTCGAGCAGGCCCGCCGCGCGCAATTCGTCGATGCCCGGCAGTTCCTTCAGCGAGCCCAGCCCGAAGTGGTCGAGGAACGCGGGCGTCGTCGCATAGATGACCGGCCGCCCCGGCACCTCGCGGCGACCGGCGACGCGCACCCAGCCCGCCTCCATCAGAACGTCGAGCGTACCCTTGGCGGTCTGGACGCCGCGGATCGCCTCGATCTCGGCGCGGCTGACGGGTTCGTGGTAGGCGACGATCGCCAGCACCTCGGTAGCGGCGCGCGAGAGACGGCGCACGTCTTCCTTCTCGCGGCGGAGCAGGTGCGCGAGATCGGGCGCGGTCTCGAAATGCCAGCGCCCGCCGCGCTCGACGAGGTGGATGCCGCGTCGCTCATAATGGCGCTGCAGATCGGCGAGCGCATGGCGGACCTCGCCGCCCTTCTCGCCGAAACCGAGGTGGAGCGCGACCTGATCCGCGGTAAGCGGTTCGGTGGAGGCGAAGAGGGTCGCCTCCACGGCACGCAAGACGTCGTCGGGCGCGCTTTGGACGTCTTGTGTCACGTTTGAGTGCCTTTGAGTGCCCTTAGGCGCAGGGGGCCATACGTCTCGTCCTGCGCCAGTTCGGCCTTGCCGGTACGGGCCAGTTCGAGCGCCGCGACGAAGCTCGAAGCCAGCGCGGAACGGCGCAATTGCGGGCTTTCCCAGCTGCCATGCGCTGCCGGAAGGAAGTCGCGCAGTTCCATCCAGTCGATCGCCACGCCGAGCATCGAGGCGACCCGGGCGATCGCGGTGTCGAGCGTCATCACCATCCGCTCGCGCACCATGTGCACTACCGGCTGTGAGCGGATTTTCACGTCGCCGTAAGCTCTTACGAGGTCGAACCACTCGACCTGCCAGCGCGACTTGCGATCGACGCGCAGGCCCTCCGGAGCCCCCCGTTCGAACACATCGCGGCCCAGCCGGTCGCGCCCCATCAGCCGCGCCGCAGCCTCGCGCATCGCACCCAGGCGCTGCAGGCGCATCTGCAGGCGCAGGGCCATTTCCTCGGGGCTCGGGTCCTCCTGCTCGTCGCGCGGCAGCAGCAGCGCGGACTTCAGATAAGCCAGCCACGCCGCCATCACGAGGTAATCCGCCGCCAGTTCCAGCCGCAGCGCCTCGGCCTCCTCGATGTACGTCAGGTAGGCATCGACCAGTTCGAGGATCGAGATGCGCAGCAGATCTACCTTCTGCCGCCGCGCGAGGTCGAGCAGCAGGTCGAGCGGCCCTTCCCAGCCGTCGATCTCGAGGTACAGCTTGTCGGCCTGAGCGCCCTGGCGGTCCTCGCCGTCCCAGTCGTCGAAGAGGCCGGGAGTGCTGGCCACGTCAGGCCGCCCGCAGCGCCAGCAGGGCGTCGCGCTTCGCCAGCAGTTCGGCGTGATCGGCCGCTGTCGCGGGGCCGGTTCCGGCCAGCGCATGGTCGAGACGGGCGGCGGTTTCCTCGGCCATGACCGGCAGGGCTTTGGCGATGCCGACCATGTCGTCCATCTTCGCCCAGCAGTTGAGCGCGATGTCGCAGCCGGCCGCGATCGCCTGCGCCGCCAGTTCCGGCACGCTGCCCGAGAGCGCCTGCATGTCGAGGTCGTCGGTCAGCAGCAGACCCGAAAAACCGATGGTCTTGCGGATGATCTCACCAATCACGAAAGGCGAGAGGGTGCCAGGGTTCTCGGCATCCCACGCGGTATAGCGCACGTGCGCGGTCATGCCGATCGGCGTCTTGGACAGCGCGCGGAACGGGGCGAGATCGCGTTCCAGTTCCTCGGCCGAGGCAGTGACGGTGGGCAGTTCCTTGTGACTGTCCGCCATCGCGCGGCCGTGGCCGGGGATGTGCTTGATGCAGCCCGCGACGCCCGAGCGTGCGAAACCGTCGAGAATCGCGCGGCCCAGCGCCGCTACCCGCATCGGCTCTGCACCCAGCGCGCGGTCGCCGATGACGTCGTGGGCTCCGGGCTGACGCACGTCGAGCGAGGGGTGGCAGTCGACGCTGACGCCGACTTCGGCAAGGTCAAGGCCGAGCGCCTGCGCATTGACGCGCGCCGCCTCAATGGCGCTGGCGGGGGCGAGATCGTAGAGCCGGTCGAAGGCTTCGCCGGGCGGGTAGGCGCTCCAGGTCGGTGGCTTCATTCGCGCGACGCGGCCGCCTTCCTGGTCGATGCAGACGAACAGGTGCTCGCGCCCGTGGATGGAGCGCAGTTCGTCGGTCAGGGCGCGGACTTGCGCGCGGCTTTCGACGTTGCGGCCGAACAGGATGTAGCCCGCCGGATCGGCGTCGCGGAAGAAGGCGCGTTCGTCGTCGCCGAGGGTCAGGCCGGAGAGGCCGAAGATTGCCGGAACCATGCGTGTTTTGGTCGCAGAATGGCGGCGGTTTCGCAAGAATGGGGGACGATGCGGGTGTGGATGGTGTGATGCCCACCCCGTCCGGCCAGGCGGTAAACCGCCGAGCCTGCCGGCCCTCCCGCCTGCGGGAGGGCGATCCTGTGTTGCTCCCCTCCCGCTTGCGGGAGGGGCCGG
>NZ_BAAILP010000247.1:8501-12098 GCF_054589055.1 Novosphingobium sp. 11B
CCCACGCCGCCTTCGCGCGGATTCCTGCGCCCTTCGCGCAGCACCTCGACGGGATCACCGTCCACATCGAGGAATTCGCGGACGAGGAAACGCTGGGCGCCATGGGCATCGAGGATGCCTGGGAACTGACCGGACTCTATCACGGCCGGTCGATGGACACCGATTCGGTGTGGATCTCGGGCGAATTCCCGCCGCGCATCACGCTCTATCGCCAGCCCCTTCTCGCCGAATGGTGTGAGACCGAGGTGGATCTGGAAGACCTCGTCGCGCATGTGGTGATCCACGAAGTAGGCCACCATTTCGGCCTGTCCGACGACGCCATGCATGCGCTGGAGGATCAGGTGCGCTGACAATTCGCACAGGCCGTCGGCGAAATTGTCCCTTGGCCCGTCATATTGCAGTGCGATAGAGCCGGGTCATGACTTCCCCCCGTCTACGCGCTCTGCCGCTCCTCGCTCTCGCTTTCACCGCTGCCTGCGCTGCACCGCAGGCAACCCGCCCGGGAGCGCCCGTCACGGCGGCCACCCCGGTGGAAGTGGGCATCATTGCCATCAACGACTTCCACGGCGCGCTGGAGCCGCCCAAGGCCTCGGTCGAGGCCCCCGGCCCTGATGGCAAGACGGTCAACGTGCCCGCAGGCGGCGGCGCGTGGCTGGCCTCGGCGGTCGATTCGCTCAAGGCGCAACACCCGAACAACGTCGTCGTCGCGGCAGGCGACCTCACCAGCGCCTCGCAGCTGGCCTCCTCGCTCCACCTCGACGAACCGGCGGTCGGCGTGATGAACCGCATCGGGCTGGAGTTCAACGCGGTCGGCAACCACGAGTTCGACCGCGGCTGGAAGGAACTCCAGCGCCTCCAGAACGGCGGCTGCGAGAAGAACACGCGCCTCCAGCCCTGCCAGCTCGAACAGTTCAAGGGCGCCAGCTACAAGTACCTCGCCGCTGCGACCTACAGGGACGACGGCACCACACTGTTCCCCGCCACCGGCCTGAAGACCTTCGGTGAGGGCGCGAGCAAAGTGACCATCGGCTTCGTCGGCCTATCGCTCAAGTCGATCCCCACGCTCGTCCAGCCCGACATGGTCAAGGGACTGACCTTCGGTGACGAGGCCGAGGCGATCAACAAGGCGATTCCCGTGCTCAAGGCCGAGGGCGCCGACGCCGTCGTCGTGCTGATCCACCAGGGCGGCAAGACGGCTGCCAAGGACCCCAATTCGTGCGAGGGCTTCGCGGGCGACATCCAGCCGATCCTCGACAAGCTGAACCCCGGCGTCGATTTCGTCGTCTCGGGGCACACGCACTGGCAGTACGTGTGCCAGTACGGCCAGTCGGGCGACGGCTCCCCCATCCTGCTGACCAGCGCGGGCGTCTACGGCAAGCTGGTGACCGACATCACCCTCACCATCGACCCCGCCAGCCACAAGGTCATCGCCAAGAAGGCCCGCAACGTGATCGTCCAGTCGCCGGGCTACACCAGCGGCCGAGGCGACGTGCCGAATACCACCGCCTACCCGCAGTTCCAGCCGCGCGCGGACGTGGCCGATTATGTAGCGGGCTACGTGAAGGATGCAGCCGGGCTGATCCAGCGCCCGGTCGGCAAGATGTCAGGCCCGGCGGCGAAGGGCAGCAGCGAGAGCGCCAGCGGCGGCGACCTTGGCAACCTGGTTGCCGATTCGCAGCTCGCGGGCACCCGGGCTGCGGGCGCGCAGATCGCCTTCACCAACCCCTTCGGCATCCGCGCCCCGATCGATCCGGCGCCGGACGGCACCGTCACCTTCGGGCAAGTCTACGCGACGCAGCCCTTCAACAACGAGCTGGTGACGATGACGCTGACCGGCGCGCAGGTCCGCGCGGTGATCGAGGACGGGCTCGACGACGCGGGCGACAAGCAGGCGCTGGCGCCCTCGGCCGGGCTGAAGTTCTCGTACGACATGCGCCGTCCCTCGGGCAGCCGCGTGGTGTCGCTGACGCTGAACGGCAAGCCGCTCGCCCCTGCCGCGAAGTACCGCGTCACCGTGGTCAACTTCCTCGCCGAAGGCGGCGACGGCTTCGCGACCTTCAAGCAGGGCACCGAGATCACGCGCGGCATGATCGACAACGAGGCGTTCCAGCAGTGGCTCGCCGCCGTGCCTGTGCGTCAGGTGCCCAAGGAAGAGCGCACCGTTCGCCTCGACAAGTAATGCAAGCCCGGTCCCTGCGGCCTTCGCGGGGAACGGAATCTATCAAGCATCGACTTCGGCGTAGTGGCTGGGCGGCTGGATCACTTCCATGCGCTCCGACAAAAGCGGCCGAAACGAGGGCCGCGACTTCATCACCAGATACCAGCCGCGCGCCTGCTCGTGGCTCGACCAGTCGAGGCCGCCGAGATAGTCCGCCACCGACAGCTGCGCCGCCGCCGCGAGGTCCGCCAGCGTCATCGTCGCGCCGGCAAGCCAGGGCCGGTTGTCGATCAGGTAGTCGATATAGTCGAGGTAGTCGTGCGCCAGCTTCATTGATTCGCGCAGCGCTTTGGCATCGGGCGCCTGGCGGAACACGAGGCGTTTCTTCATCCGCTCCAGCAGCAGCGGGCCGGAAACGTCGTTGTAGAAGTTCTCGTCGAACATCGCGATCAGGCGGCGGATCTCGGCCCGCTGCTGGGCGGTGCCGCTGATCAGCGGATAGCGATCCACCGTCTCCTCGAAGTATTCGCAGATCGCGCGACTGTCCGACAGCACGAGGCCCTTGTCGGTTTCACGGATCACCGGCGTGCGTCCGGCCGGGTTCATCGCGAAGAGGCGATCCTCGCCTTCCCACGGTCGCGCGGTCTGGAGTTCATACGCGATGCCCTTCTCTGCCATGAGCAGCCGGACCTTGCGACTGAAGGGGCAGAGCGGGAACTGATAGATGTGCCACATGGCGATCCGGAATGCCGAAAGGGCACGGCCCCGTCCATTTCACGGAGGCGGGAATCAGGTGGATAAGTCCGCGCTCCATCCGTTGCGCGATATCTCGCGCCCCTGCGTCTCCGCTCGTTGACCCCTGCCCTGCGCGCCGACACTCTCTCCGCAAACGGGAAAGGGAGAGGAAACCGTGCTGCTCAAGTCCATCCGCCTGGGGTCGAACGACCTTGCCAGGACCCGCGCGTTCTATGACGCGACCTTCGGTGCGCTGGGCCTCGCACCCTGCTCGACGCCGGACCAGTACCCGATCGTGATGTGGGACCTTGGCGGCGTGCGCTTCCTGCTCGGCCCGGCGCGCGACGGCGAGGCGTGCACGCACGGCAATGGCGGCACGATCCTGTTCGACGCGCCGGATCAGGATGCGGTCAGGACTTGGCACGCGGCGGGCCTGGCCAACGGCGGCACCGACGAAGGCGCCCCCGAGGCCAAGCCGCAGGCGCGCGGCGCCTTCGGGGCCTACCTGCGCGACCCCGACGGCAACAAGCTCGGCGTCTATTCCGGGCTGAGCATGGGCTGAAGTGTGATCGCCTGCGACTATGCCGCCGTCATCCCCGCGAAGGCGGGAACCCATCTCCCGATGCTTCATGTTGCACGGGCATCAGTTGGGTCCCCGCCTTCGCGGGGATGACGAAAATTGGAAGCATGTCGAAGAGGGTGAT
>NZ_BAAILP010000247.1:12175-61974 GCF_054589055.1 Novosphingobium sp. 11B
CCGCCCGGTCCACCACGACCATCGTGAAGGTCGAGGTTGCCGAGTGGCGGCGTTCGCCGTTCATCAGGTTCTCGGCCCAGAGTTCGACGCGGATGAGCACCGAATCGGGGCCTGCCATGACGACCTCGGAGATCAGCTCGATCATCTCGCCCTCGCGGATGGGGGATTTGAAGTCGATGCGGTCGGACGTACCCATGATCATCGGGCGGCGCATGTGGCGGCTCGACGCGATGAAGGCGGCGCGTCCCATCATCTTGAGCGCGTCTCCTCCGAACAGCGAGCCGTAGTGGTTGGTCTGCGCCGGGAACACCATGTCGACCATGTGCAGCCGCCCGGTCTCGACCGAAGGCGCGGGCTCGGGCAGCGGCGGGAACGGGAGCTTCGTATCCGGTCCCTTGGGCGCGACGAGGACGAAAAGGCCGCGCGTGCAAAGGCGGCGCTCGCCGGTGAGCGGGTTTTCGGCGACCAGTTCCACTTCGACATCGACCGATCGGGTGCCGACGCGAGTGATCAGGCCGGTCGCCTCGATCAGGTCACCGATGCGGCCGGGGTTCTCGAAGTCGATGCGCTCGGTCCGCGCGGTGACGAAAGGCGCGCGGGCATGGCGGGCGGCGACGAGGAAGGCGATCTTGTCCATGTGCGCCAGCGCGACGCCGCCGAACAGGGTGCCATGGTGGTTGGTGTCGCCGGGAAACACGGCGTCGATAAGCTGCACCGCGTGCGCGGCGGGAGTGGTCTTCAGGGTCATGTCATACTCGTCGATTCGGGTCACGGTCGCCGGACGCCCTCCCGAATACGAATGGGATACGCGGCCGTCGGCCTGGTCGGGAATCGTCTCCACGGGATGGACGACCGGCTCGGCATGGAGGGGGCGATGCTGCGCCCTTGGCCGGTCTGTCAGCTGCGGGCGCGGCGAGGCGCCCGGCAGAAGGCGGCGCACCTCGCAGCCGGGCAGGCTCCGGTCAAGCGAAAGGGCGGCGATTATCTTGCAGCTTGTGCCACTGGTGTTGCCTTGTCCGCACCTCGGGCATAAGCCGCGCCTTCTTCAATCCCGTGCAAGGACCTGCGCACCGTGACGCTTCATACCTGGTGGCTTTTCGTCGCCGCCGTCTTCGTGGTTTCCGGTACGCCGGGGCCGAACATGCTCCACGTCCTGTCGCGCAGCGTCGAGATGGGCGCGCGGCGCAGCACGATCGCGATGGCGGGGTGCCTCTGCGCGATCTTCCTGCTGATGGGTTCCTCCGCCGCCGGACTGACGACGCTGCTGCTGGCGCTCCCGGGTTCGTTCGAAGTGCTGCGCTATGCCGGTGTGGCCTATCTGGTGTACCTTGGGGTGAAGTCCTGGCGCTCGCCCGTGGCACCGCTCGACCCCACCGAGGGCGAACTGCCGCCCGCTCCTTCGAGCCTCGCGGTGTTCCGGGGCGGCTTCACGATTGCCATCAGCAATCCCAAGGCGATCCTCTTTGCGGCAGCCTTCTTCCCGCAGTTCATCGACCCCGCGCTGCCCAAAGTGCCGCAGTTCGCAATCCTGCTCAGCACTTTCGCCGTCATCGAAACCGGATGGTACTGCGCCTATGCGCTGGGCGGCCGTTCGCTGGCGGGCTACCTCACGCGCCCCGCGATCAAGCAGGCGTTCAACCGGGTGACCGGCGTGTTCTTCATCGGATTTGGGCTGGCGCTGCTGAAAGCGCGGCCGCACTGACGCTCACCTGATCTCGCGGGTGACCTTGCCTGCGGGATCGAGCAGCCTCACCCCCGGCGTCCCGTCCGCGCCCACGCCCAGCGTCAAGCGCGGGCGGCCTTCGGCATCGCTCAGCACCAGCGATGCCTCACCCTTCGCATCGCGGCCGAGCCAGACGCGACGGGCCGATTCGAAGCCTGCCTCGGCCAGCAGCCGGGCCCGCTCCGGCCCCGGCGCCATGTCGCGCAGGCGGCGCCCCGCCGCCACGTCCATCAGCCTGTCCGGGCGATCGGTGACGATGACGCCGACACGGCGCGCCTTGCCCTCCTCAGTGCTCACCATCTGCAGCGTCTGGTCCTGGTGGTAGCGATCGAAGGTCAGGCTGCCGCCGTTGGTCGGCACGCCGTTCTTCATCCCGCCGTCGAAAACGAGGCCGCCATTCTCGTCGCCCTGATCGTTGAAGAAGATCATCCCCGCTTCCTGCCGGTTCGGGTGCGGATGCTCGACCCCGCCAAGGATCAGGCCGGGAATGCGGGCCTTGCCGGAGATCGTCATGCGCAAGGTGCCGTCGGGTTCGCGCACGTTGATGCGCTGGACGTCGATGGTGTCGAATTTGGTGGCAGGCGCCGAAACGGCGGTGAGGCCGAGCCACACCGTCGCCATCGTCATCACTGCAGCATAGGCTCCGACGGCTTTCGAGGCGTCAATTCGCAAGGGTCGTCTCCCGGAAGAGCGCGGGCAACCCGGCCCGCCGGTTCCGAGAGAGAATCATGCCTCGCCCAGCAAGGCAACCCTCGCGGCTCAGCCCCCGCGCGAGAGCAGGAACACCGCGTGCTCGGCGCGGAAGTTCGCCGCCGCCGCGCTGCACTGGGTATCGCCTGAGAGGAACCAGCGCCCCTCCACCGTGATCCCGCGTTCCTGCAGCAGCGCGCGGAAATCGTTCACCGTCAGGTGATGGATGTTGGGCGTCTCGTACCAGGCGATCGGCAGCAGGCGCGTCACCGGCATGCGGCCGTTCCACAGCAGCGAGGTACGGACTCGCCAGTGCGCGAAGTTCGGGAAGCTGACGAAGGCCTTGCGGCCGATGCGCAGCAGTTCTTCCAGCACCATGTCGGGCCGCATCGTCGTCTGCAGCGTCTGCGACAGGATCGCGTAGTCCACCGACTTGTCGGGATAGAACGCAAGGTCCTTGTCGGCATCGCCCTGAATCACCGAGAGGCCCTTGGCCACGCAGGCCCCCACGTTCAGCGCGTCGATCTCCATGCCGCGCGTGGCGCAGCCTGAACCGTCGCGCAGGGCCTGCATCAAGGTGCCGTCGCCGCAGCCGACGTCGAGTACGCTGGAATCCAGCGCGACGTTCTCGGCGATGATCGCAAGGTCCGGGCGCAGGCCGGTCTTCATCGCGGGGGTCATGACGCCACCTGCAACTGCGCGGCGAAGGCGGGCGAGAGACGCTCCATCAGCCTCTCGGGCCGCATCAGCGGATTGAAGCCGAGCGCGGCGTAGACACCGTGCGCGTCGGCGGTGGTCAGCGCGAAACGGCGCACCGTCTGATAGTCCGGATGGTCGAGGAACCACTGCACCATGCGTCGGCCGAGGCCCGCCCCGCGTGCAGGCTCATCCACCCAGACGTCGGCGAGCCAGGCGAAGCTGGCGTAATCCGTGATCATGCGGGCGAAACCGACCTGCCCATGTTCGGGGTGATAGGCCCCGAGACAGTGCGAGCCCGCGATCTGGCGCTCGACCTGTTCGATCGCGATGTCGGGCGTCCAGTAGCTGGAAGCGAGCCAGCCATGCACGCGCGCCACGTCGAGGCGGGTCTTGTCGTCGGAAAGCTGGATCATCCGATGAACCCCTGCACCACACGGTCGAGCGCGGGCACGTCGAGCAGGAACGAGTCGTGCCCGAACGGTGCGGAAAGCTCAACGAAGCTCACCGGCAGGCCCGCCGCGTTGAGCGCGTGGACGACATTGCGCGATTCCGCCGTGGGATAAAGCCAGTCGGTATCGAAGCTGACGAGGCAATACCGCGCCTTCGACTTCGCGAAGGCATTGGCGAGCATGCCGCCGTGCTCTTCGGCGAGGTCGAAGTAGTCCATCGCGCGGGTAATGTAGAGGTACGAGTTCGCATCGAAGCGGTCGGTGAACGACAGCCCCTGATAGCGCAGGTACGATTCGATCTGGAAATCCGCGTCGAAACCGAAGGTCTTCTCCTCGCGGTTCTGCAGGCGGCGGCCGAACTTCTCGGTCAGGCCCGCTTCCGACAGATAGGTGATGTGCGCGGCCATGCGGGCGACGGAGAGGCCCTTTTCCGGCCCCTTGCCGAAGGCATAGTAATTGCCCTCGCGCCATTCGGGGTCGGCCATGATCGCCTGACGCCCGACTTCGTGGAATGCGATGTTCTGGGCCGAATGCCGCGCAGTCGAAGCCAGCACCAGCACCGCGCGCGTACGCTCCGGGAAGTTGGCGGCAAGGCTGAGCACCTGCATCCCGCCCATCGATCCGCCGACAAGCGCGTGAAGGCTGTCGATCCCCAGAGAATCGAGCACAGCGATGTGCCCCCGTACCATGTCGCGGATGGTGATGACCGGGAAGCGCATGCCCCAGGGCGTACCGTCCGGGCCGTCACTGGCCGGGCCGGTCGAACCCATGCACGAGCCGATCACATTGGCGCAGATCACGAAGAAACGGTCGGTGTCGATCGGCTTGCCAGGGCCGACCATGCGCACCCACCAGCCGGGCTTGCCGGTCTTGGGGTGGTTCGACACGACATGCTGGTCGCCGGTCAGCGCGTGGCAGATCAGGATCGCATTGTCCTTGGCCGCATTCAGCGTGCCGCAGGTCTCGTAGGCGATGCGCGCGCAGGGCAGCATCTGCCCGCCATCGAGCAGCAGCGGCATGTCGAGGTCGAGGTGGCGGTTCTCGATGGGGGGATTGAGCACGGTTGCCATGATCCGAGCCCCAATAGAGGCTCAATCGGGCTCTGTCATTAGCCGCCATGGTGCGTTATGGGGCCGGCCGTCATGAGCGAAACGATCACCACTCCGAAAGCCCCGACTCCCAAGCCCTGGATCGAGGCGATCCACGCCTATGTGCCCGGCAAGTCGAAAGGCAAGGACGGCCGCCCGCTCATCAAGCTCTCCGCCAACGAGAACCCGCTGGGCACCAGCGAGGCCGCGCTGGCCGCGAAGGCCGCCGCGCCCGCGCTCTATCCGGACCCCGACAGCACCGCCTTGCGCACCGCGATCGGCGCGCGCCACGGCATCGATCCGGCGCGCGTGGTGATGGGCACCGGCTCGGACGAACTGCTCAACCTTGCGGCGCAGGGCTATGCGGGCCTCGGCGACGAGGTGATCTACGTGCGCTACGGCTTCTCGGTCTACGACATCGCCGCGCGCCGCTGCGGCGCGACGCCCGTGGTCGCGCCCGATCTCGACTACGGCACCGACGTCGATTCGCTGCTGGCACTGGTCACCGACAAGACCCGCGTGGTCTTCGTCGCCAACCCCAACAACCCCACCGGCTCCTACCTGCCCAAGGGCGAGATCGCGCGCCTGCACGCTGCCCTTCCCTCCGACGTGCTGCTGGTGCTCGACCAGGCTTACGGCGAATATGTCGCGCCCGAGGACGAGGACGGCGCGCTGGCGCTGGCCGCCGTGCATGACAACGTGCTGGTGACGCGCACGTTCTCCAAGATCTTCGGCCTTGCCGGAGAGCGGATCGGCTGGAGCACCGGCGCGCCCGGGATCGTCGCCACGCTCAACCGCATTCGCGGCCCGTTCAACGTCTCCTCCACCGGGCAGGCGATGGCGGAGGCCGCACTGGCCGACACCGCGTTCGTCGAAGCCAGCCGCGTCCACAACCGCGACGAGCGCGCCCGTTTCGTCGCGAAGCTGGAGGCGCTCGGCAACCACGGGTTGCGCCCGCTGCCCAGCCAGGCGAACTTTGTGCTGACCCTGTTCGAAGGCGCCCTCACCGCCGAAGCGGCGTTCGATGGCCTCGCGGATCGCGGCTACATCGTACGCTGGCTGCCGGGGCAAGGTCTGCCGCAGGCGCTGCGCATCACCATCGGCAAGAGCGCGGACATGGACGCGATCGCCGATGCCCTGCGCGAAATGGCGGAAGCCGCGAAGTGACCTTTGCCAGCATCGCCATCATCGGCTTGGGCCTGCAGGGCGGCTCGATCGGCCTCGCCGTACGCGAATTCCTGCCCGAGGCACGCACCACCGGCTTCGATCTCAACCCCGAGCACCGCGCCCGCGCCGCCGAGCGCGGCCTCGTCGACAAGGTCTGCGCCACCGTCAGCGAAGCGGTGCGCGAGGCTGATCTCGTGATCTTCTGCGTGCCGCCGGGCGCGATGGGCATCGCCGCCGAGCAGGTGCGCGGCGCCCTGCCCGCGACCGCACTGGTCAGCGACGTCGGCTCGTCCAAGCAGGCCATCGCCAAGGCATTGGGCGAAGCGCTGCCCGACCACGTCGTCATCCCTGCCCACCCCGTCGCCGGCACCGAGAACTCGGGGCCGGACGCAGGCTTCGCGCACTTGTTCCGCAACCGCTGGTGCATCGTCACCCCGCCCGCCAAGGTGGACATGGTCAAGCTCTCGCAGCTCGTCGGCTTCTGGGAAGCGCTGGGCGCCAACGTCGAGATCATGACGCCCGAGCACCACGATCTCGTGCTCGCAGTCACCAGCCACTTGCCGCACCTCATCGCCTACACCATCGTCGGCACGGCCTCCGATCTGGAAGACGTGACGCAGAGCGAGGTCATCAAGTATTCGGCCGGCGGCTTCCGCGACTTCACCCGCATCGCCGCTTCCGACCCGACGATGTGGCGCGACGTATTCCTGTCCAACAAGGACGCGGTGCTGACGATGCTCCAGCGCTTCACCGAGGACCTGACCGCCCTCCAGCGCGCGATCCGCGTCGGCGACGGCGAGCAGTTGTTCGATACCTTCGCTCGCACGCGCGCGATCCGCCGCTCGATCATCGAGGAAGGCCAGGACGACGCGCGGCCGGACTTCGGCCGCGGGGATCACGAAGGCCGGTAAAGCACGTCATCCCAGCGAAGGCGGGGATGACGGCCACTTTGTTTATCGGGGCTTGGAGCTACCGGGCATCTCGTGCTTTGAGCGGGCGAACCTCCTGCTCGAGAGCCCGACGCCATGCAGCTATCCATCCAAACCATGCTTGAATACGCCGTGCCCGGCCCCGTCGACGTCCTGCTCCAGATCGAGGCGGCGATCATCCCCGAGCAGCGCGTTCTGCACGCTCACATCGAGCTGCCGCCGCTCGAACATTTCGCCCGCGTTCCCGCGCAGGCCTGCATCGGCGAACGCATCTGGCTGCGCACCTCCGCGCCGCTGACGGTCCGCTACGAGGCCACGGTAGAGGTCGATCGCTTTCTCGCCCCCGTGGACGGGCTCCCGGCCGTGCCCCCGCACAGGCTGCCGGGCGAGACGGTCGATTACCTGATGCCCTCGCGCTACTGCACCTCCGACACGTTCCACGACTTCGTGGAGAGCGAGTTCGCCGGATTGCAGGGCGGCGCGCGCGTCGGCGCGATCCGCGACTGGATCGCTGGCACGCTGACTTACGAACCGGGCTCCAGCGACGCCTTCACCACTGCCGCCGACACGTTCCAGAGCCGCAAGGGCGTCTGCCGCGACTACGCGCACATGATGATCGCGTTGGTCCGCGCCAGTGCCATCCCGGCCCGCTTCGCAAGTGCCTACGGCATCGGCGTCGAGCCGCAGGATTTCCACGCCATCGCGGAAGTCTTCCTCGACGGCGCCTGGCACCTCGTCGATGCCACCGGCATGACGACGCCCGACCGCGTCGCCAAGATCGGCGTCGGGCGCGACGCGGCGGACGTCTCGTTCCTCTCCAGCTTCGGCGAGGTGGAAATGCTCTCGCAGACCGTTCGGGTCAGCGCGGCACTCTAGATATTCAGCGCGTTGATCGCGGCGTGGACGCGCGCCTCGACCTCGTCTCGCGGGAGGCCGGGAGCGATGCGTTCGCCGACGCGCAGGGTGATGGTCCCCGGCTTCTTCCAGCGGCGATGGTAAAGCCGCCCGCTGTCGACCGCCACCGGCACCACCGGCAGCCCCAACAGCTTGTAGAGCCCGGCGAAGCCAGACTGCAGCGGCGGCCGTTCTCCCGTCTTCACCCGCGTACCTTCGGGGAAGATCGCCAGCGGGCGCCCCTGTGCGGCGAGACCACGCGCGCTCGACACCATGGTGCGGAGAGCCTTGGCGCCTTCGCCACGCTCCACCACGACCGCGCCATAGCGGCGCAAGGCCCATCCCCAGCCGGGGATTTCGGCCAGTTCCGCCTTGGGGAAAGGGGCCGGACGCTGCATCTGCGCGGGCAGGTCGATCGCCTCGTAGAAGCTCTCGTGCTTGATCGCGACGAGCACGCCCTCGTTCGGCAGTTCCCCTTCGATGACAAGGCGGATTCCGAGCAGCCAGCGGGCGCACCAGCGATGGAACAGGCCCCAGCCGCGCACGGCGCGGCGCAGCGGCTCCTCGCCGAACAGCGACCCCACGAAACAGGCGGTGACCATCACGATCGTGCCCGGATAGAACACGACATAGAACAGCAGCGAACGCACAACGTCGAGCGGGTTCGCCCTTTCGGAATTCATCGCAGGGCTTCCCAGAGGTTGAGCGCGGCACGGGCCAGCAGCTTGTGATATTCGAGGAACAGCGTGCTCAGGCTGGGATGCGAAGGCACGCCGTCCAGTTCCAGCCGCACGTCGTCGGGAAATTCGCGGGCGATTTCCAGCGCGGCGCGGCGCATATGCCAGTCTGCCGTGACGAGGCGCACGGACTTGGCATTGTGTTCGGTCACCCACTGCACCGCCTCGACCGCGTTGGAGCGGGTGTCGTAGGCCCGGTAGCCCAGCGTCACGCAGCAGCGCATCAAGCGCGCGGGTACGCGGAACTGGTGCGCGAATTCGCGGGGACGCACCTCCCGATCGACGCCGGAGACGAGCATGTCCGGCGCTTTGCCCGCCTCCAGCACCTTGACCGCATGCTCGATGCGGCCCTGGCTGCCGGTGAGGACGATGATCGCGTCGGTCTTCACGCTCGCGGGCAAAGGCCCGGGCAGGGAAACGGCGAACCACAGGAACCCGAAGGCCCAGAGCAGCACGACAGAGGCGGTGAAGCGACGAAACATAGATGAATAGCTATATAGGGGTTTGCGCCGGTTACAGCATCTTTCGCAGGGCGTGCAGCACGGTGAGCCGCGCCGTCAGCATGGCGAGCAGCGTCGCCAGCACCGGCACCACCGCAAGGATCAGCCAGTCGCTCCACACCAGCGCGCCGCTGTCAACCAGCCCCGCACCCAGCCCCTCGAAGCGTCGCCCAAGGGTGAGGATCACCACCATCGCCAGCGCGAGTCCTACCGCGCCGCCGCCGGCTGCGTCATAGCCGATCGAGCGCTGGAACACCCGCGCCACTTGCGCGTCGGTGCCGCCGAGCAGGTGGACGATCTCGATCGTGTCGCGGTTCGCGCCCAGTGCCGAACGTGCCGCCAGCAGCACCGCCGCCGCCAGCGCGCCCGCCAGCAGCGCGACGATCACCATCGCCAAGACCTGCAGCGACACCATCGCGTCGAACACCGGCCTCAGCCAGTTCGACTGCGCATCGATCCGGGCAGACGGCGCCACCGGCGTCACCCGCTTCGCGATCGCGGCCAGTTGCGCCGCGCTCGCAGGGCCGTTCAGGCGCACGTCGATAAGCGCCGGAACTGGGATCGCCGAGCCGGTCGCCGCCGCGATGCCGGTGCCCAGCCAGGGTTCGATCAGCGCGTCCAATTCCGCCTGCGGAACCTGCCGCAGCCCCGCGACGCCGGGCATCGTCTTGATCGCCTCGACCGCGCGCGCGGCTTGCGCTTCACGCACGTCAGCCCGCGGCTCGATGATCTGCACGGTGACGCCGCCGTCGATCTCGGCCTTTGCCGCCGAGACCGCATTGCCAAGCGCCAGCCCGGCCGCGAGGGCGATAGCGGTCATCGCCACCATGATCGCGATGACCCAGGGCATCGGCCCGGACATGCGTCCCTGCGGGATCAGCTCGACCCGGCTTCCGGCGGTGAACCATCGACCCAGAACCGACGAGCGCCTCACGTCAGCTTCCTTGGCGGATAGCGCAGCGCGCCGGTGGGATCGGAAAGCCGCCCCTTGTCCAGCCGCATGATGAGGCTGTCGGGCACCTTGCGCAGCAGGTCGAGGTCGTGGGTGGCGACCACCACCGTCGTGCCCTGCCGGTTGAGCATCTCGAACAGGCGGATCAGCTTGGCAGCCATGTCCGGATCGACGTTACCGGTAGGCTCGTCCGCCACCAGCATGGCGGGGCGGGCGATGACGGCGCGGGCGATGGCAACGCGCTGCTGCTCGCCGCCCGAAAGCGTGGCGGGGCTGGCGTCGATACGGTCGGTCAGACCCACCCATTCGAGGATGTCGCGCACCGGCCCGGCGATGTCCTTCTCGGCATGGCCCGCCACGCGCAGCGGCAGCGCCACGTTGTCGAAGGCGGACAAGTGCTCGATCAGGCGAAAGTCCTGGAACACCACGCCGATCCGCCGCCGCATCACAGGGAGCCGGGCACGCGGAAGAGTGATGGCGTCGGTCCCGAACATGCGGATCGCTCCGCGCGAGGGCCGCTGCGCAAGGTAGAGCAGCCGCAGCAGCGAAGTCTTGCCCGCGCCGCTCGCGCCGGTGAGGAAATAGAACCGCCCCGCATAGAGCGTGAACGTCAGGTCGCTCAGCACCTCGCGATCGGTGCCGTAGCGAAGGCCGACATTGTCGAAGTGGATGATTTCCCCGTCGCTGGTCATGCTCGTCAAGGATCGTGTTGCACAGTCGGACCGAACGGGCGACCTTCATGCCTATAGCCATCCATGCATGTGGAAAAAAGAGCGTCATGGCGCGAACCCACAGGCGAGGCGCTTGTCGCGCGCGAGCAAGCCGTGCTTATGAATGCGATCATGATCATCGCCTGCCCTGCCTGTTCCACGCGCTACGCTGTCCCCGACAGCGCCATCGGCGTGGAAGGTCGGACCGTGCGCTGCGCCAAGTGCCGGCACAGCTGGTTCCAGGAACCAGCTGAACTGGAAACCGAAGGCGCTTTCGCCGCGCCGGTCGAGGCCGAAGCGGCCGTCAGCCCGTCGCCGGTACATGCCGCGCCCGTGCAGCCAGCTCCGGAGCCGGTTTCCCAGCCGATCCCTCAGGCTGCAGCACGACCGGCGCCGCGCCCCGCCGTCGTGGTTCCCCGCGCCCCGGAACCGGCTGCCGAGGCCCCGCGCTCCGAACCGATGCCGCCGCCGGCACCCTCGCGGCGCCCCGGTCCGGTCTACTACGACGACACCTCGATCAAGCCTTATTCCGACGAAGGCCCATCGAGCTTCGACTTTTCGCCCCCGTTCCGTCCGCGCCGCAACTGGTCGCGGATCGGCACGTTCGCCGCGATCGCCTTCGCCGTCGCGACGCTGGGCCTTGCCGTCGCCGTCGCCGTGGGCGGGCTGCCCGACTGGCTGCCGATCCCGCGCGCGACGTTCAGCCAGGCCCAGCCCGACCTCAAGCTGGACTTTCCGCGCGGCCGCCAGGATCGCAAGCCGCTGCCCGACGGCACCGAGTTCTTCAGCGTGAGCGGCACGATCACTAACATCGGCGCGGAAACCCGCAAGGTGCCCTCGCTGCTGGTGGTGCTGCGCGACCGGCGTGAAACCGTGGTCTATGCCAAGGAAGTCGTACCCGCGAAGAACCGTCTCGCCCCGGGCGAGACGATCACCGTCAACGAAGCCCTGACCGACATCCCCAAGTCCGCCGCTGCCGTCGAGATCGGCTGGAAGCCCGACTGACCCCCGCGCCCCTCCCCGCCGGGGAGGACGCGCGAATGCCGTGACAAATCGTTCATTTGCCGCGCGCGCGCCGTGCCCGCAAACACCGTCAAGAGGGCATTAACCCTCACGGGGGCACGAATCTTGAAGCGCGGGCGACCTTGAGGCGAAGAGCGGCAAAGGAAATGCGTCGGTCCGGATCGGAACCGGCGCTGGTGCCATGCCTTCTGGGCCTGATCGGCGCTTGCGCCGCGCAGGGTGCGCACGCGCAGGACGCCTCGGCAAGCGACGCGGCGATCTCCGTCCAGAAGCGAGCGCGCCCCGAACTCGATCCGGTGCCCGTCCGCTTCGGCAGCTTCGAAGCACTGGTCTCGACCGAAGCTCGCATCGCCTATGACGACAACATCTATGCGGCCCGCAACGACAAGACCGGGGATGCCCTCGCGACCCTGAGCACCCGCCTCTCGGCCCATTCCACCTGGAGCCGCCACGCCGTCTCCCTGGATGGCGATGCGGCGCTGGTCCGCGGGTTTTCGCAGCCCAACGAAGATGCCGAAACCTACGATGCACGATTTGGCGGGCGCCTCGATCTCGGCACCCTGACACGGCTTGCGGCGAGGGCGGGATATTCCCGCGCCTTCGAACCGCGCGGCTCGATCGGCGACACCACCTTGCGCGGCCCGCGCATCGCCTACAACGCGCTGGAACTCGGCCTTGATGTCGAGCACACGGCAGGACGCCTGATCCTGGGCGCTCGGGCCGGGCTCGACGGCTACCATTACGCAGCCTATCGCGCGGGCGGCGCCCAGATCGCTCCTGGCGACCGCGACTATCGCACCTGGAATGCCGGGGCCAGCGCGGGCTATGCCATCGCACCCGGCGTGGCTACTTTCATCGAGGGCAGCTACAATCAGGCCCGCTACCCCGGCGATACCGGCGCATTCGACCGCAGTTCCAGCGGCTGGTCGCTGCGCGGCGGGCTTGGTTTCGGGGTCACGCGTCTGGTCCGCGGCCGCGCCGCGATCGGCTACCAGGATCAACGCTACGACGACCCGGCCTTCCCGCGTATCAAGGGACTGGACTTCAGCGCCGGCGTGGAATGGAGCCCCACCCGTCTGATGACCTGGGCGCTGGAAGCACGCCGGTCGATCCAGCGCTCGCCACTCGTCGGCGTCGCCGGCATTCGGCAAAGCCGCTACGGCATTCGTCTCGACTATGAAACCCGCCGCAACCTGATCCTGTGGGGGCGCCTCGACCGCACGGTCAGCGAGTATGCGGGCACCCCGCGCAACCAGACCGACCTTTCCGGTAGCCTGGGCGCCGACTGGCTGCTTGGCCGCAAGTTGCGGCTCGCGGCGCAGGCAGGGCTCCAGCGCACCCGCAGCGACGGCACCGGAGGCCGCGAATTCGATCGCAGGCGCATGTCGGTGTCCGTCAGGTACACGCTGTGACCTCCTCGGCAATCCCCGGCAAGGCGACGCAGAACGGGTCGCTGGCGTGGAGGATGGCGATCGCGGCGGCGCTGGCCATCGCGATCCTCGCTATCGCTCGATCGCCCTTCTCGCCCGAACCGATGCCCCGCCCGGCAATCACGAATGCCGCCGTCAGCGCGCCCCGGCCTCTGCCGCCGGATGCAAGGCCGCAGCCCGCACTTTCCGCCGAGGACGCGCGGACATCCAACGACCGCGTGCCGATAGCGGACCCGTCCCCGCTGGCAGCGCGGCCCTTCACTTTTGCCGGTGACGACGAATCCCGCCTCCGCGCTCGCGATTGCCTCGCTGTGGCAGCGTTCCACGAAGCGGGCGACGATCCCGCCGGCGAACGCGCCGTCGTCCAGGTCGTGCTCAACCGCGTGCGCCATCCCGCGTTTCCGGACAGTGTCTGTGCGGTCGTCTTCCAGGGATCGGAGCGGAAGACGGGTTGCCAGTTCACCTTCACCTGCGACGGCGCGCTTGGCCGCGTTTCGCCGCCCGCCGCCCTCGTTCGCGCGCGCGCCATCGCACAGGCAGCCCTGACGGGTGCCGTCGAGCCGCACGTCGGCCTCGCGACGCACTACCACGCGGACTACGTGGTGCCCCGTTGGCGCGACGGAATGGTCAAGCTGGCCCGCCAAGGCGTCCATCTGTTCTATCGGTGGCCGGGCTACTGGGGCTCTCCCGCCGCCATGCGCCGTACGCCTCCAGCAACAATCGAGCCGCGCATCCCTGCCATGGCCGCGGCTTCGGGGTCACCCGCACCTGCCGCGGAACGTCCGGCCGATATCGGCCTCCTGCCGGCCCTTGCGCGGCCGCTGCCGCTTGCAATCCCGGCTGCGCTGGACTTTGTCCTCGACCCCCAGGCTGCCACCGGAACGTTCGCGCTCAAGGCGCTCTCGCTTTGCGGGCGTTCCGCAGATTGCCGCGTCGCCGGGCGGATAGCGCAGGACGTCGGCTTCCTCTACGTGCGCCGCGGCGGCAGCGAAGGTGCCTACTGGGACTGCGCGCGCTTCCACCGGGCGGACCAAGCGCAGTGCCTGCCGGAAGGCCCGGCGCTCCAACGCCTGCTCGCCGCCAGTTGAAGCGCATGTACACGGCCCACCGTTCCATCGAAGAAGCCCCCCAACCCGCGCCGGATGCCGATGGCCCGACGCAGATTCGCCTGATCCTTGCCCTCGCGCGGCCGCATGCCCGCGCTCTGGCGCTTGTCGCGGCACTGACCCTGGCGGGCTCGGGAACGACCCTTACCATCCCCTGGCTCGCGGGAACCCTTGCTGGACATCTCGTGGAAGCCGGCTCGACCGGGACCGTGCGGCTCGTCGCCCTGCTGGTCGGAGCGATCGTGGCATCCGCCGCGCTGGGGGCGGTAGTGCAGATCGTATCGGGCGAAACGGCTGCGCGCATTCTCGCCGACTTGCGCTCAAGTCTCTATGCGCATCTCCAAAGGTTGCCGATGAGCTGGCACGTCGCGCACCGGCACGGCGACGTGCTTGCTCTGATCACCAGCGAGGTCGCCCATCTCGGCCATTTTCTTACCGGTACGCTGGTCGCGATACCGCCCCTGCTGGTGACTGCCGCAGGCGCCGCATTGCTGATGCTGCGGATCGACCCTGCCCTTGCCCTGCTGGTGCCGGTGCTGGTGCCCACTTACGTCATCCTCCTCAAGCTGGTCGGCCGCCGTCTTCGGGATCTGGGGGCACGCGAACAGGAAGCGGAAGCCCGTGTCCTCGCTCTCGCCGAGGACAATCTCGGCGTGATCGCCGCCATCAAGACGTTCACGCGCGAAGAACCGGAACATGCCCGGTATCGCCGGCGGGTAGATGCCGCCCGCCGCGTGTCGGTACGCCTCAACCGGATGGAAGCGCTGGTGGAGCCGGTGGGCACGCTCGTGGCCGCGCTGGCCGCGCTGGCGCTGTTGCTGATGGTCGGCGATCACGTTCATCGAGGCCGCCTTGCCACGCAGGAACTGTTCTCCTTCCTGTTTTACGCCGCCCTGCTTACCCGGCCCGTGGCCGCTCTGGCCGAAAGCTGGAGCCAGGTGCAGGTGACACGCGGCATCCTCGCGCGCATGGCCCAGGTACTCGCGGCCGGCGCCGAACCCGGCTATGCCCCGGCCGCGCGCCTCCCCCGCCTGAATGGAGAAATCCGCTTCGAAGGAGTCGATTTCGCCTATCCCGGCCGACCGCCGGTGTTGAGCGGCTTCGACCTCACCATCGCACCGGGCGAGAAAGTGGCCATCCTCGGCGGGAACGGCATCGGCAAAACTACGCTCGTCGCCCTGTTGCTGCGGCTGTACGATTGCCGCTCCGGCCGCATCATGCTCGACGGCCACGACATCACCGGCGTTGCAGTGGAAACCCTGCGCCGCCAGATCGCCCTCGTACCGCAGCGCCCCGAACTTGTCAGCGGCACCGTGCGCGAGAACATCGCCTTCGGCCGCCACGGAGCGAGTGCGGCCGAAATCGAGGCGGCTGCACGCCGCGCCGATGCCTACGACTTCATCCAGGCGCTGCCGCAAGGCTTCGATACCGGGATCGGCGATCACGGAGTGCGCCTGTCCGGCGGCCAGGGCCAGCGCATTGCGCTTGCCCGCGCGCTGTTGAAGGACGCCCCGATCGTGATCCTCGACGAAGCGACGTCGATGTACGATCCGGAAGGCGAAGAGCGCTTCGTTGAAACATGCGCCCGGATTCTCCATGGACGCACGGTACTGCTCATCACGCACCGGCCGGCCAGCGTGGCGCTGGCAGACAGGGTGATCCGCCTCTGAACTAAACAACCCAAAATCGTGCGAGCCCGGCCATTCCGGCCGAGCCCGCAACAATTGAACACTTGTTTTTGTCTTTGCTTACCCGAAGGACCCGTCGAAATGGTCAGAAGTAACGCTCAAGAACGCGTATCGTATCGCCCGGCATGACCACGACGATCTGTCCGGCATTGATTTGGACCGACTTCTCCGCCGCGCCGGGCATTCGGCGAAGGTTCACCCGCCCCGCATTGGCGCGGTAGCTGAACCCGCCCGCAGCCGCCACCGCCTGTTCGATCGACATGCCGGCAACGTAAGGATATTGCCCCGGCTTCTGGACTTCTCCCAGAATATAATACGGTCGATAGTTGAGAACTTCGACGCTGACTTTCGGATCTGTCATGTAGCCGTCCGCAATGCGGAGGGTAAGGGCGTGCGACAGGTCTTCCACTGTCTGCCCGGCCGCATCGACCATGCCGACCAGCGGAAACGCGATCTTGCCCGCGCTGGACACGGCATATTCACCCGAAAGATTGGGTTCGTTGTAGACCGTCACGCGCAGCTTGTCGCCCGCGCCGAGACGATAGGTATCGAGCCCCAAGCGCGCTTCGGCGGCGCTCAGCGGCGCTGTGCCCGTTGCGGCGCAACCCTGTATCGACAGCGCCGCGCCGCAGATTGCCGCTATATCGATCATGCGGCGGTACGGATTACAGATCCTCATCACGTGCCCGAATCTCCTTCCCCGTGCGTCGCACATCGTGTGGCGATCAGACCCCCGCGCGATGGAATACTCCAATTACAAAAATGAAATTCAAAATATTCGGCAATTTTGTAGAATAATTGTTGAATATTTCAAAACTGAAATCGTTACATTTTTGTAAACTTCCGACATATACTTGCGCCACTCAAACAAAAAAGCCGAAACTGCACCCGATTCCGACGGGCCGATGATGTGGCACGGAAAACAGGGGTGGCATCAGAGTGAATCAACCTATCGTTCTTGCGCCCCCGCCGGGGGTCATCGTTCCGCCGGTTCGGCCGGGCGCCGCCGAAACCCCGGACCGGATCGATCCCGGCATCCTGATCGCATTCCTTCGCCGCCGCTGGCCCATCATGCTCGGAATGCTTCTCGCATCCCTGGCCTCCGGTTTCGCCCTTACCGCGACGCGGACCCCCACTTACCTCGCGACCGCCGAGATTACGCTGGACCCCAAAGTGGAGCCCATCGCCCCGCTGACCGACGAGGATCGCCTCGCGGCCCAGGGAGGCATGGGCGAGACCTGGATAGACACGCAAGTCGAAGTGATCACATCAAGCGACAACGTCGCCGCGGTCGTCGATCGACTTGCCCTTCCCCGCCGCTTCGCCAGGGACGACCGCACTGCTGCGCAAGCGCGGCAGGCAGCGATCGACTATGTCGCGGGCGGCGTATCCGCCTTCCGCTCGGGTGCAACCTACACGCTTTCCGTCAGCTTCGAGAGCGAAGATGCGCAGGAAGCCGCGCGGATCGCCAACGCCTTCGCCGCCCAGTACACCGAAGGCGGCGTGACCGAGAAGGAAGCCGCAGACACCCGCGCCTTACGCGAGATCGGCGCGCGCATGGCCAAGGCAAGCACGCAGGCCTCCGCCGACGCCGCCGTCCTCTCGCACTATCGCCTCGCGCACGACCTGCCAAGCACCAGCGACCGCTCGCTGACCGAGCAGGAAATCTCGGCCTACAACCAGGAGGTCACCTCGGCACGGGCGCAGGCAGCCGAAGACGCTGCTCGCCTGGCGACCGCCCGCCAGCAACTCGGCTCGGGATCGAGCGGGGAGGATGTGGGCGAATCGCTCGGCTCTCCGGTGATCGCCTCGTTGCGACAGCAGCAGTCCGCCTATGCTGCCGAAATAGCATCTCTTTCCAGCAAGTACGGACCGCGCCACCCGGACCTCCGGCGCGCGCGAAGCCAACTCGCTTCGGTGGATGCCCAAATCGCCGAGGAAATCGGCCGGGTGGTTTCGAACCTTTCCGCCAAGGCGGCAGTATCACAGCGGCGCCTTGGTTCGCTGTCCGGCTCGCTGCGTGCATCGGAAGGTGCGCTTCGCCGCGACAACGTGGCGATGGTCGATCTGCAGGACCTTGAGCAACGCGCGCAGGCGTCGCGCCAGCTCTACGAAAGCTATCTGGGGCGATACAAGGAACTCGCCGCCCGCATAGGCATTCGCCAGCCGCAAGCCCGGGTGCTCCATCCCGCTCAGCCAAGCGACAGGCCGGCCCGCCCCGATATCCTGCTCAACATGGTACTGGCCGGTGCCGTCGGTCTGGGTCTGGGCCTTGCCTGCGCCATCGCAGCGGAACTGATGTTCAGCGGATTCACGACCGGCGAGGAGATCGAACGACGCCTCGGCTTGCGCTACTTGTGCTCGATCCCCGAACTTGGTTCCGTCGCCAGCCGCAAGGCGCGCGGTGATCCGGTCGATGCGGTGGTCGAACAGCCGCGCTCCGCTTTTGCGGAGGCGTTTCGCAACCTGCGCGCCTCGATCGCCTTCGCTGTCGAAAGTCCCAGGATCATTGCAGTGACGTCGGCCCTTCCCGCAGAGGGCAAGACCACCGTGGCCCTGTGTCTAGCCCGGTCGATGGCCGGGGCCTCCGATGCGATACTCCTGATCGACTGCGACGTGCGGCGCCGCGGGGTCAGCCGATGGATCGGCGGCACCCGCGAAATCGGCCTTCTGGAGGTGCTGCGCGGCAATGCCAGGCTGGAGGACGCGATCGTCATCGACCCGCGCACCGGGCTTTCGATCCTGCCTCTCAGCGCCGCACGCGAGGAAGACCACGCGCTGCTCACGGGTCCTGCCATGGATGCGCTGCTGGCCGCTGCGGGACAGGGATTCGACGCCGTCATCATGGACACCGCGCCGGTGCTGCCGATGGCCGATGCCCGACTGCTGCTGGGCAAGGCCGACGCGGCAGTCATCGCCGCGCGCTGGCGCCGTACCCCGGAAGCCGCGATCCGGTCGCTGCTGAGGCTGCTCCCGGAAGGCGCGGTCGGCCTCGCCGGCGCCATCCTCACCCGCGTGGACGTACGCAAGCAGGCCGCCTTCGGCCTCGATGAGAACGCGTTCTACAAGGCGTACAAGGACTACTATGCTTAACCTGCGACCGGTCCCGGAAGACGGCGACGACGGCCTTCTCGACCACGTTCGCCAGCGCTTCCGCAAGGTGGCGATCGTGCATTACTGGCTGGTCACGATGCGCGGCGGCGAGCGGGTGATCGAGCGATTGCTGCGGCTTTTCCCCGAAGCCGACATTTTTACCCACGTCTACGATCCGGCGCGCGTCTCCCGCACCATCGCCGGGCGCAAAGTGACCACCAGCTTCATCCAGAAGCTGCCCGGAGCACGCAGGCACTACCAGAAATACCTGCCGCTCATGCCCATGGCGCTCGAGGAACTGGACCTGCGGGGCTACGATCTGGTCATCAGCAGCGAGAGCGGCCCGGCGAAAGGCGTGATCACCGATCCCGACGCCATGCATTTGTGCTATGTCCATTCGCCGATGCGCTACTTGTGGGACCACTACCACCAGTACCGCGAAGGGACGGGGCCGCTGAACCGCGCGGTGATGCCGTTCCTGTTCCATCGCCTGCGTACCTGGGACGTGGCATCGGCATCGCGCGTCGATCGCTACGTCGCCAATTCGCATTTCATCCAGCGCCGTATCGAACGCGCCTGGCGGATGCCTTCCACGGTCGTCCATCCGCCGGTCGACGTAGACCTTTTCGCCGCCTCCCACGAGATCGACGATAGCTACCTGTGGGTCGGGCAACTGGTGCCCTACAAGCGCCCGGACCTTGCGGTCGAGGCTTTCAACCGCCTGGGCCTGCCATTGACCGTGGTGGGTGACGGGCCGATGGCGGCAAGCCTGCGGCGAATGGCAGGCCCTGCCGTGACGATAATCCCCCGCCTCGACTTCGCCAGCCTGCGCCGACACTACGCCCGCTGCCGCGGCTTCGTCTTCACGGCCGAGGAGGATTTCGGGATCGTCCCGGTCGAAGTGATGGCTTCGGGCCGGCCGGTGCTGGCCTTCGGCAAGGGCGGCGCGCTCGACACCGTCGTCGATCGCCAGACCGGCCTGTTTTTCGACCGACAGACCGTCGATTCCTTGAGCGAAGCGGTATCCCGGTTCGAGGACTGGTTGCCGTCCTTCGACCCGGAACTCGCCATGATCCAGGCACGCCGGTTCGCGCCCGCCGCATTCGACGCCGGCATCCTGCGATCGTTGATCTGACGGAAACACGGGCATGGAACTGACCGTCATCGGAACGATCGAACTGTTCGTCGCGCTGGCGCTGTTCGCCTTCGGAACCGTGCGCGCGCTGTTCGCGCTGGTGATGGGGGCGACATTGCTCGGCGGCTCGGCGGCCCTCAACCTTACGGCGCTGGGGGGCTCGTCGATCTCGCCGGCACACTTCGCGCTGGGATTCCTGTTGCTGCGCTGCCTGGCCCCGGGAGGCGTGAGCGGTGCCAATCTGGCCGCCGCGGTGCGCGGCAACACCTGGCTGATCGTCTTCGTCGCCTACGGGGTCCTCGCCGCCCTGGTGCTGCCGCGCATCTTCGCCGGAGAGATCGACGTAACCCCGCTGCGAGGCCAGATCCGCGCCCGCTACGGCACCCAGCTCGCCCGGATTCTTGCCGCAGAACCCCTGCGTTTCACGACCCAGAACCTGACGACCGCCGCATACATGACGGGCACGATGATGATGGCATTGGCGGCTTGTGCGGTATTGCGGCACCGACCGAACGGCGGGCGAACGCTGGCCCGGATTGGTGCGCTGATCGGTATCGCGCACGCCCTTTCGGGTTTCGCCGGGGTGGCGCTGCGCGGAACCCCGGCAGAGGCCCTCTTCCACTTCTTCCGCAACGGCAACTACGCCCAGCTCGATCATGAATGGGGCGGCTTCGTGCGCATGAACGGTCTGTGGCCCGAGGCATCCTCCTTCGCGAGCTTTGCCGTCGTCTGGTTCGTGTTCACCTTCGAATGCTGGCTGCGCCACGTCGATCCCCGATGGAACGGCCCGGCCGCGCTGCTGCTCGGCATCGCGCTGATCACCAGCACGTCATCGACGGCCTACGTCGGATTGGCGCTATTCGCTGCCGTCATGGTGCTGCGCATCGCGACAACGCCGCACCTACTGCCTCCTGACCGGCTTGCATGGCTGTCTCTCGCGGGCCTTGCGGCGATCATCGCGGTCAGCGCCTTGCTGGTGCTGGAACCCGCGCTCGCCGCATCGATGCAACGACTTCTGGAGCACATGACGCTGGACAAGGCCGATTCCTTTTCCGGTCGGCAGCGGTTGTTCTGGGCGGGACAGGGCCTGACCGCGTTCGTCGGCTCGCACGGGGTGGGCATCGGACCGGGTTCGTTCCGCTCGTCGAGCCTCATCACCGCGATCCTCGGCTCGACCGGCATCATCGGCGCCTGTACATTCGTGCTGCATGTGGTCCGCGCCTTTGCCCCGCTCGCCGCATCGACCTGGAGCCGCAGTTGCGACCGAGACCGCGATGTCGGCGCGGCTGCCGCGTGGTCGGTGCTCGTGGGGGTGGGCGTGGCTTCGGTGTCTTCTCCAAGCTGCGATCCCGGGCTTACTTTCGCCGTCCTTTCCGGGAGCGCCATCGCGCTGCGCGCCGGTCGCGGCGACAGGTCGAGGGTTGCAGCGCGCGCGGATCAGCCGCTTTCCCGTGTCGGTGCGGCCTGAATCAATCAGGACGTTCGCCTCGCAGGCCTGAGGCCGCGCAGGAAGGTCGCCAGTTCCATCCGGCGTGAACGGCCCATCAGGGCCAGCAGCACGCCTACATAGACGAGCACTCCCTGCGTCACCAGAAACACCATGCGAGCAAGGGCCGGGAGACTCCTGGGTCCGCCATCGACCGGCATGGTATCGCCAGTACCCCACACGACGATCGCCATGACCACCGCCGCACCCAAGGGCGGGGCTATGCCAGCAAGCACCTCGATCGCGCGCACTCCGGTCGCCCGCTGCAGCAGCCCGAGTTGCAGCGCCAGCGTGACATAGGCCCGCAAGACATATGCCGCCGCGAACCAGACCAGCCCGTATGGGGCGGCAGCGAGGCAGAACAACACGGTCAGGACAAGCTGGATTCCCGCCAACCTGGCCATGACGCCCGCCTTGCCGAGGACCGTCAGTGCCGGATCGGCGAAGAAATTGAGCGCAAACGGCGGGGCCAGCAGGCACAGAACCCTCGCAACCGGCACGCTTTGCACCCATTGCGGACCGAACAGCAAAGGTATCAGCGCATCGGCCAGCACACCGATCCCGGCTATCGCGGGAAAGGCGATTGTCGCGGTCGCCGAGACCATTCGTACGTAGCCGCGCCGAAACACGGGCAAGTCATGCTGCAACTTCGCCAGCGTCGGCACGGCTACGCTGGCGAACGGGCTGATCACCCCTTGCGCGACGACCTCGATCGACTTCCATGCCGTACGGTAGACGCCTACGGCCGCCGGCCCGATACTGTGGCCCAGGATCATGTCCTGCGTGCGGTTGAGCGCCACCAGCAGCAATTGCGAGCCGGCGACGCCCGCTCCCAGTCGCCATTGCGCCCGCAGCGTCGTCCAGGAAAACTGCAGACCCGGCTTCCAGCGAAATGCGTGCCAGGCGACGAGGGTGCCTATCGTCTCGCTTGCAAAACGCTGCGCCACCAGCGCCCAGACTCCCCAACCCGCCTTTGCTGCCAGCAGGGCGAGCGTGCCCCCGATCACACCCGCGCCAAGCGAACGGATCGCCAGCGCGCGATGGCCGAAGGCGCGAAGCGTGCGGCTCATGTGCGAGGCCCCTGCTGCAGAAACCGGCACCACGCATCCAAGCGCCGCCACGACCGGCGCCGCCGAGGGACTGCCCATCGCCTCGGCCAACGGATGGCGCAGCACCACACAGGTGATCGCGACCAGCAGCGCCATGCCCAGGTTGCCCCAGAACACCGTGTCGGCGAGACGCGCGGTAATCTCCGGAGCACGGTAGAGACTGCTCACCAACCCGCCTTGCGCGATGATCTTGCCCACTTCCGCCACGGCAAGACCGACGATGAATACACCAAAGGTCGCCGGATCCAATCGATGCGCCAGCGCCGCGAAAATGACGAAAGCGAACACCTGATCGCCACCGAAGCGGACGATGCTCCACCCCACAGCGCCGGCAGCGCGGCGGCTCAACCTGCTTTCGCCGGCTATTTCCGGATTTCTTGCCATACCGGACTTGCATAGAATTGCCGCAGATGCGAGACAATACTGACTCTGCTTAATCGGGAATTGAATTACGTGAATACTCGATTAAATTCTTTTAACCCCCTGATCGTCGAACTCGAAAATCAACTTTCGGAAACAATATCACTTTATTCTTCTCCGGATTTTGCACTCCTTGACTTTCCGAACCATGCCAACGTCGGCGATTCCGCGATCTGGCTGGGAGAACTGCGACTGCTGGGAAAACTTGCCGGCGCAGCGCCCGGTTATGTCTGTGCATTCGACAATTTCGATGAGGAGGCGATGCGCGCCGCAGTTCCCGAAGGCACCGTGTTCCTGCATGGGGGCGGCAATTTCGGCGATATCTGGAACCATCACCAGACGTTTCGCGAGGATGTGATCGCCCGCCTTGGCGACCGCCGTATCGTGCAACTGCCACAGTCGATTCACTACGGCGACCCGGAGCGGATCGCCCGCACCGCACGCGTGATAGCGGCGCACCCCGACTTCACCCTGCTGGTCCGCGACCTTCCCTCGCTCGACCTCGCCCGCCGCCATTTCGACTGCGCGGTCAAGCTCTGCCCGGACAGCGCCTTCGCCATGGGGGAGCGGGAGGGCGCGCCTGCTTCCATCGACGTGCTGGCCATGCTGCGCACGGACAAGGAACGATCGGATACAATCGGCCTGCCTGCCGACATCACTGTCGAGGATTGGCTGATCGACGATACCGCCGCCGTGCGACGTGCCAAGGCAGCCGGGATCATGCGCGCGTGGACGTCGCTTTCGCCTGCCAGCGCACGCGCGTCGGCTTACGAGGCAGCGGCGCGGCACCGGGTCGAGCGCGGATTCCGGCAACTCGCCCGAGGACGGGCAATCGTCACCGATCGGCTCCACGTCCACATTCTGTCGCTGTTGCTGGGGCGCCCCCATGCGGTTCTGGACAACCATTACGGCAAGATCGCGCGCTTTCTGGAAGCCTTCACGCAAGGTTCCCCGCTGGTCCATCGCGCAGAGGGGATCACCGATGCAGTGGACTGGGCAAGGACGACCGGCGACCGGCGCGTGGCTGCCTGAGGCGGCGCCTACCCCGCTGGCCGGTAACGCGGCACCCGTTGTCCGATACGGCGCAGTGCCGCGTCGATCGCGGCATGAAGAGGCGGCTCGAACCATAAGGCGATGGCGACGGCAACGGCCGCCGTCCCTGCGAAAGCGAGGATGACCGCCGGAACCACGCCCAGCCTTGCCGCCGCCAGCAGGATTGTGCCGCCGACATGGATGTGGATGAGATAGAGCGGGTAAGTGGCGAGCCCGGCAAGGCGCAGCACGCCGCCGAACCGACCGATCCGCGCCGCCACTTGCGCTCGCCAGAGGAACGAAGCCGCGATCAGCGCGGCCAGGCAAAGCCAGAGTGCATAGGCCCATGGCCATTGCGCCGACAAATCGGTGCGTGCTCCCATCTCCCATTCGGCGGCGGTGCGCACCTGCACCGAAGCGGCAACGATGCACGTCGCCGCAAGGCCGAGATGACGCCGCCCCAAATCTCCCTCACCCATACGGGCGCAGAGCATCCCGAGCGCGAAATAGACGCCGTGCTGCAGCAGGAGCAGTTCAGCCAGCCGCCCGCCGGGTTCGATCGCATCCGATGCGGCGACGAGCCAATAGGCGGCGCTGGCTATGCCCAGCGCCCACACCAGCGCGTGCATCGCGCGCTCCGGCGCCCCCGAAAAGAGGACCACCCCGACAATGGCGTAGAAGGCCAGCTCTATCGGAATGGTCCAGAACTGGCCGACGATCCATGGCCCCCATGGGACGAATGCGATCGTCTTCAGGCTCAGCACTACCGCCTGGGCGGTTGCGGTGCCGAACACGAACACCGCAGTGGGCAGCGCTATGGCCACGGCGATCAGCACCGCCGGCAGCAGCCGGGCGGCGCGGCGGCGGGCGAAGCGCCTCGCGCTCACGCCCCGAGCGGAATAGGCGATGACCGATCCGGAGACCACGAAGAAGACCTGCACGCCCACCCAGCCGCACCAGGTCAAGGCATATCCCGCTGGAAAGGCATCGGAACGGCCAAGTGCGCCATGCAGGCTGCTGCCGTCCAGCGCCCAGGCCTTGAAGCCGAGATGATAGAGCACGACCAGGCTCGCGGCGGCAAAGCGTACGAGGTCGAGCCCGTAGACGGGCTGCCTGCGACCGGCGTTTTGGGCACGCACTGCACTCATGACACGATCATCGCCGGGCTCCCTTGCAGGGACAAATTAACTCCTGGTCATGGCTGCCAGAAGTCCCCGAGCCTGATCGCGCCAGGAATAGCGCGCGGCACGCTCGAAACCGGCGTGGCGCAGGGCATCGGCCTGCTCGCGATTGTAAAGGACTCGCCGCACTGCGGCAAGGATGTCCGTGCTGTCGTGCGGATCGCAATAGAGCGCGGCAGAGCCGCATCGCTCGGTTATCGAGGGGATCGCCGAGGCGACCACCGGGCAGCCGAGACTCATCGCCTCAACCGGGGGCAGCGGCGACGCCTCGTAGAGCGATGGGAACAGCAGACAACCCGCGCGTCGATAGTATCCCGCAAGGGTTTCGAGATCGGGAACCTGCCCGATGAAATCGATCATGGATTCGACGTCGGAGGCGACGCGGGCGCGGATCGGCGCGAGGATTTCATTCCCGCCGCCCACCAGCACGGTGCGCACACCGTCTTCGCGTGCCAGATATTGCGCGACCTCGATCACGCGCTCGACGTTCTTCCTGCGCGATAACGATCCGACATAGAGAACCATGCGCTCCCGCTCGCCATGATCCACGCGCTCCACCCTGTCGCGAATCCAGGCGCCGTTCTGCAAGGCGACCACGCGAGCGCCGCGATGCAGGCGACGTAAACGCTCCGCCTCCGTATCGCAGACCGTGAACACCGTGTCCGCACCGCGCAGCATCACCGGCAACAGCGCCCCGTGCGCGGCGCGGTAGCGCAGCGAGTAGGCCTGGGGCAACGAAAGGTACGACACATCGTGGATCATCACCGAAAGGCGCTGCCTTCCGAGTGCCGAGGCGAGCGGAACGGTATTGCCGAGGCACAGCAGGCGCCGGCCAGCGGCCATGCGCGGCAGCACGAACTGCTCCCAGGCATGCCCGCTGGCGCCGCCGCGCCGTTCCACCGGAATATGACGCAAGCCCAGCCCGGAGATGTCCGCATTCGGTTCGCAGGCAAGCGCAAGATGCAGGGGCGTCTCTCCGGCACCGCGCAGCCGGTCCATTTCGGCGACCAGTTCGCGCGCGACCCGCTGCACCCCGGTCACCGGTTGCATGAGGAACCGCCCATTGATCAGTATCGCATCGCCGCGCTGCGACATCCACGCCCCCTTTCCCCTGCGTTCAATGACGTGCCCGGACATTGCAGGGAAGACGGGCCCGCGCCGCCGATGATTAAAACTTGGCAAGGCCCGGTATCGCCCGTCGAGTTCGCTGCGGCGCAATATTATGTTGCGGCTCGATTCTCCGGGAATTTCGATGCTGCCTGTATATATCAATGGAAAGTTCTACTCGGGCGGCCTCAACGGCGTTCACCGCGTTGCCGACCGCCTTGTTCGGGAAATCGATGCGCGTCTGGGCGTTCCCGGCGCCCCGCGGGTTACCTTGCTCCTGCCCACTCGCGATGGCGGCGACTGGAAGCCGGTGCTGCGCAACATCGCGGTGCGGCAACTGGACGAGGTCGCCTCGCAATATTGGGAGCAACGCAGGCTTCCCGCGCTCTCCTCCGACGGCGTGCTGGTCAACCTCGCGAACCTCGCGCCGCTGCGCCACCGCCGCAAGGTGACGCTCATCCATGACGCGCAGTTCCTGTTCCCTGACAGTTCATATCCGCTGCGCCAGCGCGTGGGCTACCGGTTCCTGGCCCCGCGCATGGCCCGTTCGAGCGCAGCCGTGCTCACCGTCAGTGACTATTCCCGGCGCGTGCTTGATGTGATGGGTGTCTCTGCGGCGCGGCGCACGCACGTGCTCTACAACGGCGCCGACCATATCCTGGAGGACGATGCGGACTGCTCGGTGCTCGCCGCGCACGGCCTTGCGCTGCGCGGCTACGCACTGATGTTCGGCAGCTCAAAGGCGTACAAGAACAATGCCGTGGTTTTCGCAGCCTATGCGCGAAAGGCACCGGCGGGTGTGCCGCTGGTCGTCGTCGGTGCTTCGCGAGATGCCCTGGCCGCAGCCGGGTTGGCAGTCCCGGAGGACGCGATATTCGTCGGCCCTTGCGGCGATGCCACGCTGCGCGCGCTCTATGCCGGTGCGCGATGCCTGCTTTGCCCCTCCCGTACCGAAGGTTTCGGCCTGCCTCCGCTCGAAGCGATGCTCTGCGGCACGCCCGCCGTAGTGGCACCGGCGGGCGCAATGCCCGAAGTGTGCCGCGACGCCGTTCTCTATGCCGACGTCGATGATCCCGCATCCTGGGCACAGGCGATCGCCGCGCTCGATCCCGTGGGATCCTTGTTCGCACATAAAGTGGAAGCCGGTCTCGCACGGGCAAGGCAGTTCACTTGGGGGCGTGCCGGAGCCGAACTTCTCGACGCCATCCTCGCGCTCAGCGATCGCCCGTTGCGAGCCCCCGCATGAGAACTCTTCCGCCACGCGTCTCCGTGATCCTGCCGTGCTACAACGGCGAGGCCTTCCTGCGCGAAGCCGTGCAGTCCATCCTCGAGCAGAGTTTCGCAGACTTCGAACTCGTCATCGTCGATGACGGCAGCACCGACGCTTCGCCCGTGCTGCTGGCCCGCATGGCGCAGGGAGACGAGCGCATCCGTGTGGTGACGCAGCCCAACGGCGGTATCGTCGCCGCCCTCAACACCGCAATCGATCATTCGCGGGGAGAATACATCGCCCGCATGGACGCGGACGACGTGTCATTTTCCCGGCGCCTCGCTTTCCAGGTCGCCTGGCTGGACGACAACCCGCACACCGTCATCGTCGGCGGCCAAGCGGTCTCGGACCGCCATCCTACCGCAGCCAGCATCCGTACTTGCGGCGGGCGGCATACAGCCACCGACCTTTCCGTATTTCCGCCTCGCGTCGCGGTGTCGATGCACCCGCTGATCATGATCCGGGCGACGGCGCTCAAGGCCATGGGCGGCTATCGCAACGACTACCGCCATGCCGAGGACTATGACCTTTTCATCCGCGCCGCCGCCTTCGGCCGGATCGACAACCCGCCGGTCGATGTACTCTTCTATCGCCGCCACGACGGCGCGATTTCGGTCGGAAACGTCGAAGAACAGGAGCGCTCGGCCGTCCGAGCCGAACTCGACGCCCTGGTTCGCGCCGGCTCCGCCCTGCCTCCGCAACTGGTTGTGAAGGCCTATGTCCGGCTGCGCGTATTTCGCCGCTACCGTGCGATCTCGCGCGAAAAAACGCGGGCAATGCGCCCCGCCATGCTGGCGAGCCTGTGCGGTGTCGTGCCCGCGGCGCTCGCATCGAGCCGTTTCCGGCGTCTGCCCTTGTTGATCGGGGCCGCCCTCGTGCGCTCGTTGCGCACGGCATGAGCGCGGCCCCAGACTCTCAACTCGCCTGCAGAGCGAGTGTTGCCGCGACCCAGTTCGACGTGGCGGAGATCGTGTAGGCCGCCGGATCCTCGGCGCCCGATCCCAGTTTCCAGGCGGTGGCGTTGGTCGACTGGCCGCTCGCGCTCGACACGCGCGACGTGATGCCCGAATACCCCGTCGGCCCCGAGGAGATGGTCGCGGTACCGTCCAGCGCGAGCGCGGCTATATAGAGACTTGCGCCGCTCCAGCTTGGCGCCAGCGCCGGCGGATCGGCCGCGACGGCATTGCCCCGCGCGTAAGTCGAAACTTCCGCCGCACCGCGTGCTCCGGTCACCCGCAACACACGGGTCACGGCCTGCTGCGCACCAGAAAGCCCCACATTGAGCACCTTGCCCCCCTCGGTCCCGTCCGCAGTCCTGGTGAATATCGCCAGCAGATGCTGGTTGGAATTCGCCGAGTAGGCGGCGCGCTGGGTCCATGCTCCGGCGGTGGCGTTGTCCCACCCGACCGTGACGGTGCCATCCACGCTCATCACGGCGACGAGAACGTCTCCGGCATTGACCGTGGCCGGCATGGTGACCGTCACCGCGGTCGCATCCGCAGCATTCCAGCTTTCGGTCTGATCGGCCACCGCGATCGTCGCCGATACGGCCACGGTCAGGTCAAAGCCCACGTGCGCCGCCGCGCCGAGGCTGTCCGTAGCGCGCAGAATCACGCCGGAAGTCGTGCCGGATACCGTCGGCGTTCCCGAGATCACGCCCGTCCCGGTATCGAGCGAGAGGCCCGCAGGCAGCGGAGCGGAGCCGGTTGCCAGCGCAAAGGTGAACGGTCCCGTGCCCTTGACCAGCCGAGGCAGGTAACCCGTGTACGTCAGGCCCTGCTGTGCAGGCTGGGCGACGTACTTGAGCGTGAACGGGATCGCGGCATAGGCTGCCAGCAAGTGCGCGGCGCGCGCGCCGGCATGCACCTCGTTGGGGTGAACCCCGTCCGACGAATTTGCGGTCATCGCCATGCCTCGCCCGGCATCGGTTTCCGCATCGGAAAGAACGAACCCGGCGTCGCTAGCCACAAGGTCGATCGCATCGAAGCAAGGCAATCCATCCTCGGCTATCGGGTTGGAGCGCAGCCAGGCATTCCAGGCATCGCGCGCACTTTCCTGCGCCGCGGTGAAGCTGGTGTCGGCATAGGCCTCCTGCCAAACTACCGTGGAGAACCCGTAAGCCCGCAAACGCGCCGCCATTCGCCGTGCCTGCACCTTCATCGCCTCCACCGCAGAGAGCGCGGTCGCACTGTCGGTCACGTACGACTTGATGTCGTTGTGGCCATAGTCCGCGAAGTAGACGTTCGGCACGCCCGGCGTGATGTAGCCGGCCGAGACGGTGTCGAAATCGTTGTAGTGCTGATCGAGCCTGTGCCCGGCAATCCCGATGTTGCGCAGCAACACCGACGCTGCCGAGCGGTGGTGCATGGCCGCAGTGATCGTGCGGTTGTTCGCGCCGCCGGTCCCGAAGACGATGCTGTCACCGCCGCCGAGGAAAGACAGCGTAGCCGGTTCGCAGGTCCCGAATACCGTCTTGAGCGTCGCCTTGATCCCGGTCACTTCGGCATCGGACGGGGCACTGCCATAGACCACGAACGCGCGCCAGTCGGTCCGGCCGCCATATTCGATCGCCTCGCCGACTTCGCCGCCGGCGTTGAGGGTTGCGGGGGCAGCGGCAGGGTATGTGGCGGTCTGCTCGTCGCGGTGCACGACTTGTTTCGACGCATTCGAGACGAGGCCGATGACCGCCAAGTTGCTGACACTCAGTGCCTGCGCATTGGTGGCGGTCGCCGGAATCGACGCGCTCGCGACCATCGGCTGCATTGCAAGATTGCCTGCCGTGCGCGGACTGGTGAGGCCATAGTCGGTCGTGCCAGCGCCGAAAGCCCAATACGCGCAGGTCGCGGCCTGCCCCGGCGTTCGTGCGACCATGAAGACCGCGCAGTCCGCGCGCGGAATGGCCAGTGTCGCCGGGATCAGCATAGGGCTGTCGGTGTCGTAGTTGGTCACGGTCGGCCCGCCCTCGCCCAGCCATAGCGACGGTTGCGCAGATGCGCTCGGCTGCGTGAGATGGCGGCCGTTTCCGGTCTGATCGTAGACTAGCGCGACACCGAGCGTGGAGGTGCCCATGAACGCAGCGGCCACCGCGATATCAAGCGCTTGCCCGGCGAACCCGATGTCCTGCTCGGCACCGTCGGAGGCGCGGCGGACCCGCAGGGCCGGCCCGTCATACCCGGCTACGAGCTTGCCCAGTCCATAGGCTCCCGCGAGCGCGGCGCTTGCAGGCAGCCAGGTGCCCTGCTCCGGAGCCGCCGTCGCGCCGGTCAGCGTCACGGCATATTCCACCGCGCGCAACGACAGACCGGCTCCCGCGCTCTCCCGGATCAGCGCGACCTGGCTTTCCCCCGCCGCAAGGGCCGAGGCGGCAGACACAAGTTTGCCGGAGATCGAAAGGTTCGCATGGCTACCCGGCCGCAGGCTGAAGGTCGAGCCGGCGCCGAGCGAGCGCGCCAGGGCCAGCAGGTCGCCATTGCCGGATACGGTTCGGGCGCGGTTGGCGACGCCGCCGGAACGACCGCCGGAAACAAGGCGCACCATGCTCACGCCTCCCCGACGAGATCGGCGGCAGTGGTCCCGGTTGCCCGCACATAAAGCGCGCGTACGGCGACGAAGCTCGCATCGGGAAGATTGCGGTAAGTCACGTCGGTCGTGCCGTCGATGCCGCGCAACACGATGTCGCCTCCGGTTCCGACGTAGATACCTTTGGGCACCAGCGCCAGTTGCTCGGTATCGCCCGGCACGATGGGATAAGGTGCGCGCGAAGGGGCGAAAGCGGCATCGGATTGAGTCTCGAAAGGATCGGACATGGCATGCTCCGGCTGGATGGCGAAGAGTTCGACGCGACTCGTATCGCATCGATGTTCGACTTATGTTCCATCCGATTCGATGTAGGAAAGTTGTTTGTGCGCGAATCCGCGTCACAGGTTTCGCGCTGCGCTCAACGCCAGATTCTGTCGCATCCGGCGGCGCGACAGGCGATCGAACGACAAAGCTGCATCCAGGCATGCGCCTGCGGCCGTTCGTTCCTCTCGGGGCAGCACGGGCACGTCGAAGCGGTCGGCCACCACGCGAACTTTGGCAGTGCCGTCCTCCACCGCTAGCGCAGGAGCATCGGCGAGGATCGCGAAGATCAGCGCATGAAGGCGATTGGTCACCACCAGCGCGGCTTCGCGATAGAGCGTCACCAGTCTGGCAAGGTCGTAGCCGTCAAAGACCGTGATCTCCCGGTCCGGCCAGCGTGCGACCAGACGCGCGGCGACGGCCTTGTCCATGCAGGCGCGCGGGTCGTGACAGGCAATGGCCAGCCCCGCTTCCGGCAAGCGGTCCAGAGCCCGGGCCACTACCGCGTCGAGCGCGTCGCCCTCGATCGAGCGCCCCTCGCTGGGATCGGCACAAGGCGCCACGATTATCCATCGCCGTGGCCCGCCTCCCGGTATGATCGCATGCGCTCCGCCGGTCGGCAGGAATACCATATCGGCATGAACGGCCCGCGCTTTGCCCGGAAACAGCCGTTCCAGATTTTTGCTCGAGCCCTCGTCTCGCAGATTCACCACGCCGCACTGCGCGAGAATCGCCTGCCACAAAGCCCGCCGCAACGGCGACCTGATCACGCTCACGCCAAGTCCGCGCGTGACGAGCGCTCCCCCGCCAAGCCTAGCGCTGACGATCGCAAGCAACAGCCCGACAAGCGCCGCGATCGAGACGTTGTCCCGAACGAGTTGCCCGCCTCCCAGCACGATCTGCGCTCCGAAAGCCCGGCGCGCGAAACCGAGCACCGCCCGTCCGGACACGAGTTCGCCGCCAGCAGTGATCACTTGACGCTCGATTTCTGCGGGAAGAGGCGCCCAGCGCCGCACGATCCCGCCGCGCCCCCCCGTCAAGGCGAGGTTCTGCAGCAACAGCTTCAGATCGCCCAGATTGTGGAGATCGCCGCAGACGAACACTTGTCGCCGCACGCGCCCGCGCGCGGGGCTACCGACCGCATCGAGGGGTGACGCCGGCATGCTCACATCTCGAGAATTCGGCGGGGGTCCACTCGTCCGCGCAGGCAATCGAGCAGCGCGATGATGTTCCCCAGCAGGCGTCCGCGCCGGTCGATCAGCGGCTCCGGCCACAGGCTGCGGCACGCGTTCGACACAAGGTTCTGCATCATCAGCCGGTAGCCGAAATCGCGCCGCATCGTGCCCTTGCGCTGCAGGTAGACCACATTGGCGACCTGCGAGTAACCCAGACGCTTTCCGGATGTCCGCCCGCCGCTGACGCCGAGATGAACACCCGTGACGGCTCCCGTAGAAACCTGGCGCCCCTTGCGCCCCAGTCGGCTGGTGAAGTCGATGTCTTCCTGCCAGCCGTACAGAGGCAGATTCTCGTCGAAACGCATGCCCCTGGCGGCGCTCATGCGGATCGACATGTTGCACCCGTAGAGTTCATGCCTGTGGCGCATCGCGGCCGGTGGGGCGGCAGGACTGGCAAGGATCGCCTTCGCCTCTGCGACGCTGAAACCGCCGCGCCGCACCCCGTCCGCGCGCAGTTCGCCGGTAATGCCGACAAGTTCCGGATGAGCAACGAAAAGCGCCTCGACACTGGCGAGATAATTGGGCGCAGGAACGAAATCGTCATCGAAAAAGACGATGATGTCCGCCACGTTCTCCAGCGCATCCAGCGCGCGGTTGCGCTGACGGCAGAGCCCTTTTTCCGAGAACAGCACTTGCGTCCGGCCACGTGCGGAATCGATGCCGGCCACGTCTTCGGGATCGACTGCGGCGACAAGCACGCCGTCAGCGCGGCGTGTCTGATCCGCAAGAAGGTCCACCGTCTGTCGCACCACCTGCGCGCGGCCGACGGTCGCGATCACGACATGGATACTGGGCAAGCGACTGTTCCTCGTGTTTCGACATCATCAAGATCAAATGGGCGTAGAAAAATGGTCGACGAATACATCCATCGCCAACCGAATACTTTCATTCGCCATAAAGGTACGGCCATGACGGCGATCATCATCGTTAAAATACATTCACCATCTGCGAAGAGCCGATCAGTTCTGTTACGCCATGCTCCGAAGACATGACCTGCCGGTCTGCGCCATGGAGTTGCTTACGAATGAACGCCTCGTCCAACGCCATACGCCCGGCCATGGCGCCGGACGGAAGTGCGCAAGACGAAGCGCGTTTGCTTTCACGGATTGTCCTGCTCAACGTGAAGTACAGCCCCAACCTGGGCGACGGCTTGCTCAGCGAATGCCTGGAACGGGAACTGGCGCGCGCACTGCCGGATTGCGAGGTCACTTCCATCGATCTGGCGGGGCGCACCGGTTATCCGTCAGGCTACGGCCGAACACGCGGGATCACACTTGCCCTGCTCGAGCGACTGCCCGGCAGGCTGCGCCGCTGCGCCGCGTGGACGATGCTGCGCCTTGTCATCGCGGTACGCCTGCGGCGGCATTACAGCGCCGGGCTCGAGGGCGCCGAAGCGGTGATCGTGGGCGGAGGAAACCTGCTCACCGATGCCGATCTCAATTTCCCGATGAAAATCTCCGGCGCGCTGGCTCAGGCTGCCCGCCGTGACCTGCCTGTCGTGATCTATGCCGTCGGCGTCTCCTCGCGGTGGTCGCGGTGGGGTTCGCGGATTTTCGCACAGGCTCTAGAGCGGTCACGGCTGGCCTGGGCCTCGGTACGCGACGAAGGATCGCAGAGAGCCTGGCAGCGGCATTTCGCGGGATACGTAGTCCCACCGGCGCAGCTGACGGTCGATCCCGGCGTGCTCGCCAGCAGCCATTACCCGCAGAGCCTGCGCCGTCCCGGCACGCGCAAGATCGGCGTATGCATCACCGATCCGCTGGCAGTACGCTATCACAGCGATGCGGCCTGCGCGGCGAACCTCGAAGCGTGGTATCCTGCGGCGCTGCGATCGCTGGTGGAGCACGGCTTCGAAGTCGTCCTGTTCACCAACGGCAGCCCGGAAGACAGGGAATACCTGCACCACCGGCTCCATGCCTGGGTTCGCCAAGCCAAAGGCCCGGTCATGCTCGGGCGATCGTTCGACACGCCCGCCGATCTGGCCGCGCTGGTGTCAGGGTGCGACGCCATCGTCGGCCACAGAATGCACGCATGCATCGCCGCCTATTCCTTCGGCATTCCGGCGATCGGGCTGCGCTGGGACGAAAAGCTCGACAGTTTCTTCCGACTGGCCGGTCGCGCCGAGCATATGCTGGATCCGTCCGCCATCGCAGCCGAGGAAATGGGCACCCGGACCGCCGCCGCTATCGCCGACCACTTCGATCCCGCCCCCCTTGCCGCCCGCGCCCGCTCGGAAGTCGAAGCCCTCGCAGCCACCCTTCGAACGGCCGCGCTGGCGCGCCCGAGGCGCGTCCGATGATCGATCGCATCGTCCAGATCAACGATCTCAGCGACCCAAAGGGCGGAGCAAGCAAACTCGCGGTCGACGCGGCCTGCGGACTTGCGGCGCGTGGCCACCCGGTAACTTTCATCACGGGTGATGAAGGACACAGCCCTGCATTGACCGCCGCGGGAGTGGACATCGTCGCGCTGGGGCAACAGCGGCTCAAGGCAAGCGGGCGCTTCAGCGCATTGGCGAACGGCCTGTGGAACCGGGCCGCCCATGCCATGGTCAGCGCATGGATCGCCGCCCACGATACCCCGCAAACCGCGTACCATCTCCATGGCTGGGCACAAATCCTGTCGCCCGCAGTGTTCGGCGCTCTCACCCCCGTGCGCGACAGACTGGTGATTTCCGCTCACGATTTCTTCCTCGCCTGTCCGAACGGCGCGTTTGCATGGCTCAAGTCAGGCAATGTGTGCCCGCATACGCCGCTGTCCCAGGCGTGCCTCATCACACCTTGCGATCGTGACGGCGCGGCGCACAAAGCATGGCGCAGCGTGCGTCAGGCAATCCACCGCAAGGCATTTCACCCTCGATCCTCTCCGCCGGTCCTCGCCATTCACGAAAGCATGCGCGAATTTCTTTCCCGAGGCGGAATTCCGGACCACGCCATCGTCACTCTGCCCAATCCGGCCGTCCCTTTCTCGCAAAGCCGCATCCCGGCCGAGCGCAACCGGGAGGTCCTTTTCGTAGGCCGCCTGGAAGACTCCAAAGGCGTGGACCTTGCCGCAAGAGCGGCCGCGATGGCCGGAGCACCGTTGAGCGTGGTGGGAGAAGGCCCATTCGCCGATCGCGTCACGGACCTGTACCCGGCGGCGCGCATGCTGGGCCGGCGTTCTCCGCCGGAAATCCGGGAGATCGCAGCCCGGGCGAGAATGCTTGTCATGCCAAGTCGCTATCCGGAGCCATTCGGCCTGGTCGCGATCGAAGCGGCGTGGAGCGGGCTGCCGGTAATCCTTGCAGATACCGCGCTACTGGCGCCGGACATCATCGGCTGCGGTGCCGGGCTCGCGATTGACCCGCGCGACACGCCGCGCTTCGCAGCCGCAATCCTGCGACTTTCCGAAGACGACACCGCAATTCGCGCCATGAGCGAGGCCGCCTATGCCGCAACGCGGCCTCTTGCCTTGACCCCGCAAACCTGGATCGACCGGATCGAGGGTATACTGCACCAGAGGATCGCCCCATCGCCCATCGAGGATCAGGTAATCAGCGCCACTATCCCCGCCCATAGCGCAAGACTGAGCGCCCCCGCCAGCAGCCACCATTTCCAGACGATGGGCCTGCCGCCGGCGGGCGCAGGACGCGACCGGGCATTCGATGAAGCGGACGGCGGCCTTGCGACAGCGCGTTCGTCCCTCGGGTCGTCACCCGCCATGATCAGCAGTTCTTGCCATGCAACGTCGTAATACCAGCCCTAACGATAGGAATTCTGCCGGGTTTCTAGCATGGCGCTACCGGACGGTCGAGCCGCCGAGGACCGAAACGTGCTGCAGTCGCTAGACTTGTCCGATCCACTCGTCGCACGGCACTACATGGCGGCAATGCACGTCCTGCACGGATTGCCGGGCTTCGACTGGTACGACGGCTGCTTTCTCGCCAAGTTCGAGGCCGCGCGCAGGATGCTGGCTATCGTCAGACCTGGTGAAAGCCGGCGCTTCGCCGCAGCATTCGATACCTTGCGGACGAGGGCGGATTTCGAAGTGCGGCGGGTGCACAACGTCCTGCCGCCGGCTCGCTTTGCGGATTTTCTCGCTCAGTTGCGCGCCGTTCCCGCGTCCAGCCTGCATGGCCACGAACGCGGCGATTTCGGCCGCCGCATTGCCCGCGATCTGCCGATTCTCGCGGAATTGCAGTTGGAATTGATGCCGCTGGTCGCCGAACTGGCAGGCGAAGCGGTGGAGCCCTGCTACACGTTCCTCAGCCTCTACGACGGCGCAGGAACCTGCGCGCCGCATCTCGATGCACCGTCGGCGAAGTGGACGCTCGATCTGTGCCTCGCCCAAAGCGATGAATGGCCGATCCATTTCAGTTCCGTGGTCCCCTGGCCTACCTCTGATGCCGACGGAAACGTGCCGGCCACCACGGCTTTCCGGTCCCATTCGCTGCGCCCCAATGAAGCGCTTCTGTTTTCGGGTTCATCGCAGTGGCACTACCGGGACGCGATTCCTGACGCGGGTTTCTGTCACCTTGCATTTCTGCACTACCATCCTGCAGGTTGTGCCGATCTCGTTCGACCTGCGCGATGGGCGGCACATTTCGATATGCCGGAGCTGGCGCTTCTCGACGCGGTGTTTGAAACATTGCGCCCGGATCGTCGTCAATGAGTGGTTGGACATATGGCGTGTTCGGCCTCGAGGTAGAATTCCCTCGTGAAGTCATGACCTTGCGCAGCGCGCAGGTTACGTCGCAGCGCCCAGCCGACGTCCGCATAGCTTTCGCTGCCGTGCCGCCGCAGCCATGCATGGAAACGGTCAACGATGACCTCGACGTCGCATGGAGCACAGAGGGTCTGACCATCTCCGTCGAAGAAGTCGGCCGCTTTCGCGTGAGCAATGGCGACACGGTGATAGTCGATCCCTGGCCCGACGCCACACCGGCAGAAATCGACTTATACCTGGCAGGATCGGTCATGGGCGCGGTACTCCACCAGCGCGGAATGCTGCCTCTGCACTGCAATGCCTTTGCATGCGACGGTCGGGCGATCCTGCTTTGCGGCGATTCCGGAGCAGGCAAGTCAACGCTCGCCGCCTGGTTCGAGAGCCGTGGCTACCCGCTGCTGACCGACGATGTCTGCGCCGTCACTTTCACGCGGGAGGGGCGCGCGGTAGGTCACCCCGGAATGCCGCGGTTGCGGCTTTGGGACGACGCGCGCCATGCGATGGGCCGAAGCAAGGCGCCGGTCTCTTCCATCCCGTGGGCCGAAGGCAAGTTCGAGATCGAGATGCACGCAGATCGCGTCAGGGCCGAGTTGCCGATCGCCGCGATCTATCACCTCCTTCCGGTGGAACCTGACGATCACTTCGGCATCGCCGGATTGCATGGCCTGGGTGCAGTCGATGCCATCACCGCGTCCATCTATCGGCGTAGAATCGCAGACCTTGCCGGAGGGGCGACGCGATATCTGCGGGAAGCGGTGGAACTGGCCTCCTCCACACCCGTCTTCCGTATTTCGCGAACCTGGGGCTTCGAGCAATTTTCAGAACAGTCCCGCCAAATAGAGACACATTTTAAGTCGATTTTGAATGAAATTTCGTCACCATGAAATTGTGTTAATCGCTGACTTATAGAGATGATTATTTATACAATCCGAGAGATACATGCATTCGGATAATGATTACTGTGATTCTTATGGGACACGAATTCATTTTCCGCACTCATACTCAAATGAAAGGTTGGTTAGATATGGCCAATTCGGAAAATTCCGCCGGCGTATCCGGCCGTCTGTCGTGGCAGCGCCCCTCCGTCGTCCGCATGGGCGCGGCCGATGCGGAAGGAAACACGATGATGTCGATGGTCACGGACACGCTTCGTCCGCGTCGCATGATGGGTTCCTGAACAGGGGAGGCCGGTGCCGATGCCCATTTCGGGGACCGGGGCCGGCTTCTTCCCCGCATTTGCGCCCCATCAAAGGACCGGACCGATCATGGCCACGACGTACCTCGAAACCTTCACGAAGGTTCCCACGACCGCAACGGCCGAGATCGACGGCCAACTCGTGGCGCTCGATATCCTGGCGGGAATCTGCTTCGGACTCGATCCTGTCGCAACCCACATCTGGAAACTGCTCGATGCGTATCCGACCGCTGACCGCCTTTGCGCGGCGCTGCTGGAACTCTACGATGTCGATCCCGCCACATGTGAAAAGCAGACCCTTTCACTTCTCCACGAACTTGCCGACATCGGCCTGATCAGCCGGGCCTGATCACGGCAATGACGGTCGCCCTACCCGAGATACCCGCATGACGGCGATCTGCGCCCGCTGGAACCGCGACGGCGCGGACGCTTCCGAGACTAGCCGGATTTTCGCACCGGCCGCGCGGCGATACGGGCGCGCGCGGTGGCATGAATGGAGCGACGGCGCGGCTTTCCTCGGCAAATGCCTCTATCCGCTGATGCCGCAAGACCGTCTGGCGGACCCGCTGGAGGACACTAAGCCTGCAGGTTCATCTCGCTGGATCATTGCCGCCGACGTCCGACTGACGGAACGCGAAGACCTTGCCCGGCAGCTTTCGCTCAATGCCGGCGGCCTGTCCGACAGCGCGCTGGTCGCCGCTGCGCTGGAACGGTGGGACGAGGCGGCGTTCGAGCGCATTTACGGCGTCTTCGCAGTCATCGCATGGGACCGGCACGGCAGGCGCCTGATCATGGCACGCGATGCGTTGGGCGAGCGGCCGTTGTTCTACCATGTGGAAGGCGTGCTCTGCTCCGCCGCATCGATGCCCGACATCCTGCTGGCCGACCCGCAGGTGCCCCGGGCACCCGATCCCGGCCAGTACCGCCAGTTCCTGAGAATGAACACATTCGGCCCGGGATGCTCGGCACTCCAGGGCATCCGTGTCGTCAGGCCCGGTCACATCGTCACGGTCGGCACCGCAGGCGTCGAGGAAAAACTCTGGTGGAAACCCGACCTCACGCCGCTGCAATTGCCGGAGCAGGCCGACTATGAAGCCGCGCTCGGCTCGGCGCTGGAAGCGGCAGTGGCGGCCTGCCTGCACCGCACGGCGGGGAAGTTGGGGACGCACCTCAGTTCCGGGTTCGACAGCACCGCCATAGCGACGACGGCGGCCCGGTTGCTTGCCGCACGGGGCGACAGCATCACCGCGTTTGTCGCCGCGCCCCGTTCCGGCCCGGGGCGCACGATGGCACCGCGCCACATCGCCGACGAATCGCTGCTGGCGGCTCGAACCGCCGCGATGCACTCGAACATGGACCTGGTCCGGCACGTGCCACGCGGCGGGCCGCTGGCAGCGCTGCATCGGACGCGCGGCCTCTATCCCACGCCCATCGCGAACTTGTGCAATCTGCCCTGGTTCGAGGAGATCAACGACCTTGCCCGCGATCACGGGGTAGGCGTCCTGCTGCACGGACTTCAGGGCAATACGTCGATCAGCGAATCCGGCGTCTGGGCCTTGCGCGAACTCGCCCGGCAGCGGCGGTTCGGCACCTGGCTGAAGATCGCACGAGGCCTCGTACGCGGCGGCTGGATGCGCTGGCGCGGGGTGCTGTTCAACACCATCGAGGATCGCCTTCCCGATCGGCTCTGGCGCTGGGCCATGGGCGCGTCCGGCCAGACCGTGGAGGATGAACGCGCGATGTCGCTGCTTTCGCCCGGGGCATACACGCAGGCTGCCGATGCCCACCGCCGGGCCGCCATCGCTGCCGGAGAACGCGAGCCCGACCTCGACGAGCACGGCCGGGAACGCGGGGTCACCTCGCTCGACTTCCGGCTCGGCGCCCTGCGGACGAACGGGGATGGCGACATGTACAAGGCGATGCTCGCGCAATGGGGGCTCGACCTGCGCGATCCGACGGCGGACCGGCGCCTCGTCGAACTCTCGCTGCGCATCCCGGTCGAGCGACTGATCTGGAACGGCGAACCGCGCGCGATCCTGCGCCGCATCCTGGCCGACCGCGCTCCGCCGGAAGTGCTGGATAACCGGCAGCGCGGCTACCAGAGCGCCGACTGGGCGCAATCGATCTGCGAGGACCGGCAAGCCTTCATCGAGGAGATGGAGCGGCTGGAACTCTATGAGCCGACCGCGGACTTCCTCGACACCGCCCGCATCCGCCGTCTCGTCGACACCCTGCCCGCCGCAGACTCCCCCGAATGGGACAGCGATGAGGCCGAGAACAGCTATCGCCTGGCCTGCCTGCGCACGATTTCGGCGGCAAGCCACATGCGGCACATCGCAAGGAGCAACCTGTGACGCCGGACGCCCGACAAGTCCCCGCAAGCACCGTCCCGATCGATACCCTGCTGGCTTCGGTCCACGGCAATCCCGTCGCCATGATCAATTGCGCGCGCACGCTATTGATGGCGAGCGGCGACGTTACGCGTGCCCGCGCGGTCTGCCATGAAGCGCTCGCGATTGCCCCCGGCCACCCAGAGGCGCTCGCCCTGGCCCGCCCGATCCTGTCGGACGGGATCGGCGCCTGGTATTTCACGATGGTCCTCGATGCCCGTCGCCATGCCCTCTATGCCAAGGCGCTCGGCCAGGTCCTTCGCAGCGGCGGCGTGGTGCTCGACATCGGCGCGGGAACGGGGCTTTTCGCGATGCTGGCCGTCCGGGCAGGCGCAACCCGGGTGATCGCCTGCGAGCGCGATCCGCAAGTCGCGCGGGCCGCGGAGCAAGCCATTGCGCGCAATGGCTTTGCGGATCGCATCACCGTCCTCCCGATCGATTCGCGCGAACTTCGGCTCGGACGCGACCTGCCCGAACCGGCCGACGTGCTGCTGTGGGACAATCTGGCCAACAATTTCTTGGGGGCCGGATGCGCGGCAACCCTGGCGGATGCAAAGGCGCGGCTGGTCAGGCCGGGGGCTCCGGTGTTGCCGGAACGGGCCGAACTCTTCGCCGCCCCGGTCACCGACCTGGAAGCGGCCGAGCACCGGATGGGCGTGGTCGAGGGTATCGACATGAGCGCCTTCAACATCTTGCGCTGCAGTGATTTCACCATTGCGCGCGGCAAGTTCGAACTGCGCGGCGCTCCTGTCACGCTGTTCGACTTCGATGCAGCGGGCGGGCGCATCCACCCTGGCCGCGCCAGCGCAGAAGTCTCGCTAAAGCGGGGCCGGGTCGACGGGATCGCCCAATGGCTGCGCTTCCACCTCGGCGAGGGACTGGTCTACGATACGCTGGACGAAGACGTGCGCGCCTTCGGCGCCCAGTTCCACGTCACCGAATGCTTCGAGGCGGACGAGGGCATGAGCGTGCACCTCCATGGCGCCCACGATACCCTCGACACCTGGTTCTGGCTGGAGCGGTGAACCGGGAAGACCTCTCCGCGCTGCGCATCAAGTTCGGCCGGTTCGACTGGGAAGAGCGCCGCTGCCTGGCCGAGGCGATGCTGCTCCTTGTACTGGCGGCGGTGGCGTTGCGCATCCTGCCGCTGAGGCTCTTGGGGCGAATCGCGGCGGCAGGACCTTTCGGCGCATCACCGCCAACGCCCGAGCGCAGCGAAGTGCTGACGTGGATGGTCGGCTGGGCCATCGACCGTGCCGCCAAGCGCAGCCCGCTGAGGGCATTGTGCTTCGAACAAGGGATGGCCGCACAGATCATGCTGCGCCGGCGCGGGATCGATTCCACGCTGCTGTACGGTATCGCTGCCATGCCCGGATCATCGCGCTCCATCCGTGCCCACGTCTGGATCGAGACCGCGCAGTTCCCGGTCATTGGCGCACCGGAACCCGGCGTCTTCGCCCTCCTCGCGACATGGCCCCGGGGACGGCGCGCGATCTGGGCGGACTGCGCGGCGTGACCGTGCGGTCACTCTTGCGGGCAGAATTCACATTCCTGCTGCGTGCCACCACCTGGCCGCACGATGCGGCAGCGATCGCAGCCATTCGCGCGGCGGCGAAGGACGTCACGGATCCGGACCTGCTGATGGCGCTGAGCCGCCGCCATCATGTGACCGGCCTCGTCGCGCGGGCAGTCGGTCACTGCGACCGCTTCGCCGGTTCGCGCCTGCGCCGGGACTTGCAGGCAGAAGCGATGGCGCTGGCGGAGGAGCAGTTCCGGCAACTCATGCAGACGCATCATGCCGTCGCTGCCTTGCGTGATCAGGGCATTTCCGTAGCCGTGCTCAAGGGCGTCCCCGCCGCGCTGGCCGTCTACGGCGAGGTAGGCGTAAGGCGCAGCGTGGACATCGATCTTCTCGTCGGACGCGATCATGTCGATCGGGCGCGCGGCGTGCTGGAGCGGATCGGCTACGCTCGCAGCGCTCCGCCGCCTGGTGCCACCGCGCACGAACTGCACGGCAGCAGGCGCTACGGCAAGGACTGGGGCTTCGATCACTTCCACAGCGACACCGGCATCGAACTGCACTGGCGGCTGTTCCAGAACCCGCGCCTGCTCGGCTGCGTGGATGCCGGGGATGCGCAGGCGCGCACGGTGGCCCCCGGGTTGAGCCTCCCGGTCCTGCCGCCGCACGTCACCGCACTCTACCTTGTCCTGCACGGTGCCGAGCACGCCTGGTCGCGGCTGAAGTGGCTGGCCGACCTTGCCGCGCTGCCGCGACAGGACACGCACATGCCCGGCCGCATCGCGGCGGCCGCAGCCGCACAGGGCCTCGCGCAACCGGCGATGGCGGCGCTGCTGTTGTCTCGTGAACTGTACGGGACGCCCATGCCGGAGGAAACGGCGATGCCGGGATGGCGGGCACGTGCACTTCACGCCGTCGCGCGCGCCAGCCTGCTCGGTGCACAGGATGGCGCTGAACTGGAGGATTGCGCAACGGCAACGACGAGGAAGAACCTCAGCCACTACCTGTTCAGCCTTGATCCGCGCTTCTGGTGGCACGAACTTGCCTACGATCTTTTCCATGATGCTGCCGGACGCGGTTTGCGGCACATCGCACAGCGGATGCTCAATGTCCTGCGGCTGCCCGCTGCTGCGAAAGTCTCCCCCCGTTAAAGCGGTTTCCGATCCGACTGCGTCGGAGAAACCGCTCTAAGTCATTCGTTTACAGCATTTTCCGGGTCATCAGATGTTTCCATCTGATTGGAAAATGCTCTAAACGCGATTTTCAGGATTGGGCGCTAGGGAAAAGTCATGAGCTTTCCCGCAGTGACACCGCAGCATCTGGTAATCGCGGCAAGGGCCGCCGCGCCCCTGTGCCTCGGAGGCCTTGCCTGGGCGGTGTTATGGATGGCCTGCACGCCGACCGTCGCCGCTGCGGGGTTCCTTCTGGGCGCGTCGGTCCTGCTCATGGGAGCGCCGCGGATCCGAGCCGGGGACCTGGTCGGTGCACTCCTGGTGTTCATGACCGTGCTGGAATGCATCCATGCAGGAGCTTCGGGAACCCTCGACGGCGCGCGTTGGCAGGCCTGCGTGGCGGCGGCTGGCACCACGGTTCTCTTGCTCAAAATCCAGCATTTGCGCGGGCTTGCCCGGCAGGATGCTTATGTTCCTCTGCGCCATCTGGAGCGCCGGAATGCCCTGTTCGGACGTACCGCGCCCGGTCGCCGCGCAGCCTGAATTACACTGGCAAAGCCGGAGAACCGGCCGAAAATCGCTTGATATTGCAACTTGCTAGCATTAGCGCAATTTCGCGAGAGGGAAGCGAAAGCCCGCAATGCCAACCGGCACGTGCTTTCTCCAGGGGGGAGCGCCGTTTCGCGTGCCCCGCATAGGGGACAAGGCCGAAGTGACGCGCAGAATTCTGTTCCAGATCCATTGGCTGCTGGGCATAACCGCAGGCCTCGTGCTGGCCGCGATGGGCCTGACCGGGGCCGCGATGAGCTTCGAAAACGAGATCATGCGCGTGCTGAGCCCCGGCATCGTCACGCTAAAACCCGGCAACGCACCGCCGCTCTCGCCAGATGCGGTAATTGCGCGCGCCTCCGCCCTGCACGAGGGCCTGAGGGTGGAGCGGCTCACCGTCGAAGCCGATCCGACGCGCGCATGGCAGGTGCAGTTCGAAGCCGGTGCGGACAAGCGGCGCGGCGAGCGCAGCTACGTCGATCCGCGCGACGGCCGCCTGCTCGGCGAACCGGTCGGCGCCGGGTTCTTCCAGACCGTGCAGGACCTCCACCGCTGGCTGGCACTTCCCGGCGGACCGAAGGGCTGGGGCCGCCAGATCACCGGCTTTTCCACGATCGGACTGATCTTCTTCGCCTTGTCCGGCCTCTACTTGCGCTGGCCCCGCCGCGCGCTCGACTGGCGCGCGTGGCTGGTGCTCGACTGGCGCAAGAGCGGGCGCAACCTCTACCGCGAACTGCATGTGGTGATCGGCAGCTGGGTCGCGCTCGTCTACCTGCTCAGCGCGTTCACCGGGCTATGGTGGTCCTACGAGTGGTATCGCCAAGGCGCGATGGTCGTGCTCACCGGCTCGGCGAAGGGCGAGGCCGAGGGCGGGCCGAAGAAGGACAAGGGCGCGCCGCGGCCTCCCGTCCTCCTCGCCCCGGCCTGGAAGACGGTGGAGCGCGAGACCGCCGGCCGCTTCGATTCGGTCTCCGTGACGCTGCCCGAAGCGGGCAAGAAGGCTACTTTCCGCGTGCTGCTGGCCGGCGCGCGGCATGACCGCATGACCGACAACCTCACCATCGACCTCGCCAGCGGCCGTCTGCTCAAGGCGGATCGCTATGCCGACAGGGTACTCGGCAAAGTCGTCGCGACGAGCATGTTCGAAATCCATCGCGGCGCCATCTTCGGGCTCCCCGGCCGCATCGTGATCTTCGTGACCAGCCTTGCCATGCCGCTTTTCGCGGTCACCGGGCTGCTGCTCTACATCGCGCGGCGCCGCCGCAAGCGCGCTCTCGCGCAAGTCCAGGGACTGCCCGCCGGCGGCGCAGCCAACACGGACATGCTGATCGCCTTCGCCAGCCAGACCGGCGGCGCCGAGCGACTGGCGCGGCAGACGGCAGCGGTCCTCGGCGGCGCCAAGGTCCTGCCGCTGTCTTCGGTGGACGGCACGGTGCTGGCGGAAACGCGGCGCGCGCTCTTCGTCGTCAGCACCTATGGCGAAGGCGAACCGCCTGACCGCGTCCGCCGTTTCGCACGCGAAACGATGGCCTTGCCGCCTGCGGCGAAGGACCTCGACTACGCCGTTCTCGCTTTGGGAGACCGCGAATATCCGCAGTTCTGCGCCTTCGGGCACGAGGTCGATCGCTGGCTCCACACAGGCGGCGGGCGGCGACTGTTCGATACCATCGAGGTCGATGGCGAGGACATCGATGCCGAGCGCCAGTGGCAGCAGCAACTGACCGCGCTGGGCGCCGATCCGATGGCGGCGGAATTCGCTCCCGCGCGCTACGGGCGCTGGCGTCTGGCCGGGCGAGAACTGCTCAATCCGGGCAGTCCGGGCGGTCCGGCGTTCCTGATCGCGCTCGAACCGCTCGACGGGGAAACGCTCGACTGGCAGGCCGGAGACATCGCCGAAATACGCCCCGCCAACGACCCGGCGGCGGTTTGCGCCCTGCTGGACAGAACGGCACTCAACGGCACCTACGAGGTACATAACCGCAGCCTTACCGCACACATCGCCGAATCCGTATTGCCCGAAACCCTCGCAGGCACGCCCGAAGAGATAGTCGCTGGACTGCGCCCGCTTCCTCACCGCGAATACTCGATCGCCTCGACCCCGACCGACGGATGCATCGAACTGATCGTCCGGCAGGTCCGGCGCGAGGACGGCAACCTCGGCCTCGGTTCGGGCTGGCTGACCGCGCATGCGCTGCTGGGGACGGAGATCGCGCTGCGGCTCCATGCCAACCCCGGCTTCCGCGTGTCCGAAGAGCAGCGCCAGCTGATCCTCATCGGCAACGGCACTGGCCTCGCGGGCCTGCGCGGCCACCTGCGGCAGGCGGCGGCGGCCGGAAGCGCCGGTCACTGGCTGTTGCTGGGCGAGCGTTCGCGGGAGCACGATGCCTTCCTCGACGCCGAACTGCGAGGCTGGCTGACGGACGGCACGCTGGCGCGGCTGGAGCGCACCTGGTCGCGCGATCCCGATTGCGGCCGCTACGTGCAGGAGGTGATCCCGCAAGTTGCCGATGCCTTGTGCGAGGCGGTCGAGCACGGGGCCACGATCCTCGTCTGCGGCAGCCTGCTGGGCATGGCGCCCGCCGTCGATGCGGCGTTGCGGGCCGTGCTCGGCGATGCGCTGCTGGAGGAGATGGCCGAGGGCGGCCGCTATCTGCGGGACATCTACTGAGCGTCAGTGGAAGTCGCGCGAGCGCGGCAGGATGCGCACGTTGCGCGGGTGGCCGCGTGTCGCATGCCCCGAAGTCGGGCGGTTCGGATCGTAGACCGGATGGCGCACCGCGTCGCCCGGCATCGGCTCGGGCTTGAGCGCGGGCGGAGCCGAGAGGCGGGACAGCGCCTCGCTGGCGTCGGTCACGCGGTCGACCATCAGGTGGACGACGCCTTCCTTGCTGTGCTGCACTTCACCGTCGATCACCATCAGCCGCGCGGCCATCACCGCGCGGCGCTGCTTCTCGAACTCGCGCGCCCAGAGCAGCGCATTGACCACGCCGGTCTCGTCCTCGATGGTGATGAAGATCGCGTTGCCCTTGCCCGGCCGCTGGCGGATGAGCACCACCCCCGCGACGCGCACCTTCCGGCCGTCCTTCGCGGCATTGACCCCGGCGCAGGTCAGCGCGCCCTGCCCTTCGAAATGCGCGCGCAGGAACTGCATCGGGTGGCCCTTCAGCGATAGCCGCTGCGTCTGGTAATCGGCCACGACTTCCTCGGACGGCGCCATCGCCGGGAGCGCGGCGTCGGGTTCCTTCGCCAGTTCGGGTGCATCGAGCGCGGCGAACAGCGGCAGCTGCACCGCCGGAACCCGCCGCGCCTCCCACCCTGCCTGCCGCCGACTCTGCCCCAGCGAGCCAAGCGCATCGGCATCCGCCAGCAGCCGCAAGGCGCGCGAAGGCAGGTTCGCCCGGCGCGCGGCATCTTCGAGGCTGGCGATGGGGGCAACCTTGCGGGCCTTCTCCAGCGCCTCGGCCCAGTTCTCCTTGAACCCGCCGATCTGCCTGAGGCCAAGGCGCAGGATACGTTCGCCTTCCAGCGTGTTGTCCCAGCAGCTTGCGGCGATGTCGATGGGCCGCACCTCCACCCCGTGCTGGCGCGCATCGGCGACCAGCTGCGCGGGCGCATAGAAACCCATCGGCTGGCTGTTGAGCAACGCGCAGGTGAACACCGCCGGATAGTGGCACTTCAGCCATGACGAGACATAGGCCAGCAGCCCGAACGCCTGCGCATGGCTTTCGGGAAAGCCGTATTCGCCGAAACCCTCGATCTGCTTGAAGCAGCCTTCCGCGAAATCCTGCGGGTAGCCGCGCCGAACCATACCGTTGACGAACTTCTCCTGATGCTGGTGGATCGTACCGTTGCGTCGGAACGTGGCCATCGAGCGGCGCAGGCGGTCGGCCTCTGCAGGCGTGAACTTCGCCGCGACGATCGCAAGGCGCATCGCCTGTTCCTGAAACAGCGGTACGCCCATGGTCTTGTGGAGCAGATCCTCCATCTCTCCCGGTGGCCCCGGAAAGACCACCTCCTCCTCCCCCGTGCGCCGCCGCAGATAGGGATGGACCATGCCGCCCTGAATCGGCCCCGGCCGCACGATGGCGACCTGAATGACGAGATCGTAGAGGATGCGCGGCTTCATGCGCGGCAACATCGCGATCTGGGCGCGGCTCTCGACCTGAAAGGTGCCGATGCTGTCGCCGGTGCAGAGCATGTCGTAGGTCGGCTTGTCGCCCTGCGGGACGGTGGCCAGTTCCAGATCGCGCAAACCGTGATCGCGCAGGAGGTCGAAGCTCTTGCGGATCGCCGTCAGCATGCCGAGCGCCAGAATGTCGACTTTCATCAGGCCGAGCGATTCCAGATCGTTCTTGTCCCACTCGATGAACGTGCGGTCCTCCATCGCCGCATTGTGGATCGGCACCAGTTCGTCGAGCCGTCCTTCGCTCAGCACGAAACCGCCGACGTGCTGCGACAGGTGGCGCGGATAGTTGAGCAGCCGCCCGACCATGTCGCGCAGACGCTCGACCTGCGGATTACCGGGGTCGAAGCCCGCCTCGGCCAGCCGCGTTTCGGGAAGTTCGTCGCCGCCCCAGCTGCCCCAGACGGTGCCCGAAAGCCGCGCGGTGACGTCCTCGCTCATGCCCAGCACCTTGCCGACTTCGCGGATGGCGCTGCGCTGGCGGTAGCAGATCGTGGTCGCGGCGATCCCGGCGCGCTCGCGGCCGTAGCGACGGTAGATGTACTGCATCACTTCCTCGCGGCGGGAATGCTCGAAATCGACGTCGATGTCGGGCGGCTCGTCGCGCTCGGTGGAAAGGAAGCGCGTGAACAGCAGCTTCTCCTGCACCGGGTCGATCGGGGTCACGCCGAGGAAGTAGCACACCAGCGAATTCGCCGCGCTGCCGCGTCCCTGACACAGGATAGGCTTTTTCAGACCGCGCGCGTAATGCACGATGTCGTGGACGGTGAGGAAGTAATAGGCGATCTTCTGGTCTCGGATCAGGCCGAATTCCTCGTCCAGCTTCTCGCGATATTCAGGCGGCAATCCAGCAGGAAAGCGTTTTTTCGCTCCTTCCACAGTAAGGTGTTCTAGCCACGGCTGTGGCTCCCAGCCTTCGGGCACCGGTTCGTGCGGGTATTCATACCGCAGATCGTCGAGGGTGAATTGCACGCAGGCCATCAGGTCCTGCGTCGCCGTCAAGGCATCGGGGCAGGCGCGGAACAGGCGGGCCATCTCGGCGGGAAACTTGAGGTGGCGCTCGGCATTGGCGGCGAGGCGACGGCCGGCGGTCTGGACGGTGAGCCCCTCGCGGATACAGGTGAGCACGTCCTGCATCGGGCGGTCCTCCGGGCTAGCGTAAAGCACGTCGTTGGTGGCGATCAGCGGCACGCCCGCGCGGGCGGCCAGCGCCATGCGCTGCGCCAGCCGACGCGCATCGCGGCCCGCGCGCGGCATCGTGGCGGCGAGCCAGAGCTTGACCTTACCGCCGCGCTTTACCTCATGATCGCCTGCATTCAGGCCCTCGTCCTGCCCCCCTCCTTCGTCATTGCGAGCGCAGCGAAGCAATCCAGGGCCGCTTAAACCGCCCTGGA
>NZ_BAAILP010000247.1:62156-68472 GCF_054589055.1 Novosphingobium sp. 11B
AAGTGGCCAGCAGCATCTCGTCCGTATCGCCACTGCCCGGCATCACGATCAGCGCGAGATCCTGCGCGTATTCAAGCAAATCCGCCAGGTGCAGTTCGCACTCGCCCTTCTTCGCCTTGCGGTTGCCCACGGTGAGCAGGCGCGTCAGGCGGCCCCAGCCGTGGCGGGTCATCGGATAGGCAACCACGTCCGGCGTGCCGTCCGCGAAGACCAGCCGCGCGCCGACGAGCAGGCGCAGCCCGCTTTTGGCCCGGCCCATCTCCTTCCATGCGCGATGGGCGCGGACCACGCCGGCCACCGTATTGCGGTCGGCGATGCCGATGCCGGTCATGCCCATCGCCAGCGCACGCGCAACCATCTCCTCCCCCGGCGAGGCGCCGCGCAGGAAGCTGAAGTTGGTGGCGGTGACCAGTTCGGCGAAGTTCACGGAAACAGGCCGTGGAGATACCAGCGCGGGTCGGGCTTCTCGCTGAACAGGCCGTGGCGGAAGATCCAGTAGCGGCGGCCCGCGCCGTCCTCGATGCGGTAGTAGTCGCGCGTCTCGCCCGCAGCACCGGGCATGTGGCCGCCGCGTTTCAGCCACCATTCCGCGCCGATCCGCTCCGGCCCCTCGGCCAGCGTGACGTCGTGGAGGCGGCCTTTCCAGCGGAAGCGCTGGGGCGGGCTGTCGGGGACACCGGCGATCACCTCGACCGGTTGCGGCGGATCGAGTAGCAGCAGCGGGCGGGGCGGCATGTCTTCGGGCTCCGGCCATGGGGCGCCTCGCAGGCGCAGCGCAGGAACCAGCGCCTGCGCCTTCTCGGGCAAGTGGCGGTCACGCGGGATCAGGCGGCGCACGCTGTCCTCGCCCAGCCGCACGCTGAGCTGGTCCACCAGCGCCGAAACATTATCGGCGTTTTCTTCCTTGCCGCTCTCAAGCAGGATCTGGCGCGAGGGCAGGTGATCGGCGTGGAGCACCGCCAGGGTGATCGCATCGAAGCCGAAGCCGGGGTCGAGCGGGTCGGAAAGCGTGTCGATCCGCTCGCGCAGCAGGCGCATGACGGCGGCGGGATCGCGCACCGCAAGGCCCGTCTCCACCACCAGCCGCCGCCGCTGGTTGTCGCTGCGGTGGAGCGTGACCGCCCAGCGCCGCCCGCCCAGTTGGCGCTGCTCCATCGTGCGCCCGGCCTGCGCGAGCATGTCCTCGACCACCTCCAGCGCATCGTCGGTGCGGCCCAGCGGTTCGGGAAAGCGCGTCTCCAGCCGGATCGGCTCGGTCAGGCGCACGGGGATGACCGGGCTGCCGGTCTCTCCCAGAATGGCGCGTAGGCGGCTGACCGCAAGCTCCCCGAAACGCGCCGCCAGCCCCGCCATCGGCCGCGCGGCAAGATCGCCCAGCGTCTCGAGGCCCGCGCGGCGCAGACCGGAAAGCGCGCCCTCGTCCAGTTCCAACGCGGCGACCGGAAGAGTGCGAACGTCGTCCTTCCCACCGAAGCGGGCAAGCGCACGGGCGGCGGCAGAGTGAGGCGCGAGGGCGTGGCGGGTAGTCGGACCGACATCCTTCACCACGCGGCGCACCAGCGCCTCCTCCCCGCCGAAGAGGTGCGCGCAGCCGGTGACGTCGAGCAGCAGGCCATCGGGCGCATCGAGCGCGACGAGCGGGGTAAAGGCGATCATCGCCCCCGCCAGCTGCTCCAGCACCCGCGCGTCGGCGATGGGATCGTGCGGCGCGGTGGCAAGGTCCGGGCTGCGCGCCCGCGCATCGGCGAGGGTCATGCCGGAAGACAGGCCCTGCCGCATCGCGGTCACGTCCACGGCAGCGAGGCGCAGCGCCTGTCCATCGCGCGCGACGAGAGCCTGCGGGGCGTCTGTGTCAGGCAGTACGCCGGAGCGGCGCGCGCGCTCGCACGGCAGAAAGGGGAACCACAGTGCCAGGTAGCGGCGGCCCGCGCTCTTCGGTGCTGGGCCGGGTGTCGAGGGGGAGTTCGCGGAAACCGCCATGGTCTTCATTCCATTCCAGCCGCCAGCGCTGCCCCGCCGGGCCGCCGCGTCTGCGTACGAGTTCGACGAGCAGCGTCGCGGCCCCCGGCGCGCGCATCTCCAGCGGGGTCGAGGGGGCGCTGGAAACCGTCCAGCGGGTATGTGCGGCGCTGGAGCGCGGCTCGGCATCCCCGCGCAGGATCACCACCGGGATGCGCGAGCCTTCCGCCGCAAGGATCAGGCGGCGACTGGCGACGAGGTCGTATTCGCGCATCGCCCCCCAGCTTTCCATCAGTACCGCCGCCGGACCGCTGCTGCGCGCCGCGTCCAGCCCCGCGCGCAGCAGGGCAGCATCATTACGGGCATCGACGATCACCAGCCGCGCCGGGTCCACGCCAAGCGCGCGCAGCCCCTCCCCGCACGGCACGAAACCCGCGCCCTTGCGGCGGGGGCGCAGCAGGAGGACGGGGCGCGCCTTCTCTGCGTCCACCATGCCGAAGGCGAAAGCCAGCGCCGAGGCCCAGTCCTCGGCCTCTGCATGGACCTCGTGCAGCTGCGCCCGGGCGAGGCGTGGGAGCGTGCCCGGGGGCGGATCTTCGATACAGGCGGGGGCCTGAGGGCGGGACATGGGACGGGCCTTACGAATCGGGAATTATGTTCTTCTTATGTTCCCATTCTGGAGGCAGGTCCACACCGCCGTTCGATCCCCGCCGGAAAGGCCGTAAGCACATCCCGTCATCCCCGCGAAGGTGGGGATGACGAGGATAGGTGGATAATCGCGCTAATTGGGGGTCAAGCGATTGCCGCGATTGCCTTCATTCTCAGTCCCGCGAACCGTTCCACCGTGTCTGCCGCCTCGCGCACCGGGCAACGCGTGCCGAAAGTCGGCGTGCCGTCAGCCAGCCACGCGATGCCGTCGATGGTGTAGGTCATGCGCTCGCGCTGCTGCTGGACGTAGTCCCCGTGCGCCGCGAAGGCGCGCTCGATCGCGGCGACGGGGTCGGCGTCGGGGGCGATCACCTCGCCGAAGTGCCACATCGCGTAGTCCTCGCTGTCCTGCCAGTCGACGCCCTTGGCATCGACGAACAGGCACGGGCGCGGGCGGACGAGGAATTCGTAGACCTGGCTGCTGACGTCGCCCACGTAGAGGTCCGCGCCCAGCGTATATGTCATGTCGTTGCTGCGCGCCGAGCCGAGGTCGACGATCACCTGCCCCGGGATCGCCAGCGCCTCCCACGCGCGCCGCTTCGCCGCCGACCATCGCTTCGCCAGCCGCACGTGCGGCGCGACGACGAGGTTGTAGCGACCGTCCGCCGCCACTGCCGCGATCAGCCCCCGCCCGAACGCCTCGATCGAGGAGAGCTTCTTCGAGAAGTGCGGGTTGTAGAGGATCGTCGGCCGCGCGTTGTCGAACAGCGGCGGCCGGGCCTGCGCATTATCGAGCACGGCGGCCAGCTTGACCGGGCCGGTGACGGTGCAGTCCTGCGCTCTCACGAAGCCCGCTTCAACGAGGCGATCGCGGTCCTTGCGACCTGCCAGCATGACGTGATCGAACAGGCGGAAGCGCGGCTCGAAACCGACCGCGCGGTCGCCTGCTCCGTGGGGGATGTGAAGGATCGGCGGGCAATCCCCCGGCAGGCGCTTGAGCATGGTGGAGGTCCGCTCGGCGCAGAGGATCACCGCCGCATCGCGCAGCCGCATCGCCCAGAGCGTAAGCCGCACGAACTTGTGCATCGAGGCCGGCAGCAGCGCAGTGACGGCGGGCAGGCGCATGACGACGATCTCGGGCGCCGCGCCCTGCCCTGCATAGGCCATGGCCGCCGCCACTTCGGCCTCGGCGGAAACGAACAGGCGTACCTGCCCCGGATGACGGCGGGCAAGCTCACAGGCGACCGGCACGATATGGCCGAACTGATGCGCGCCGCCGATGGCAAGCACGTGGATACGGGAATGGACGTTCCGGGAGGGCATTGCGCCTCGTTACAGCAGTGATGTGGAGCGACTCTGGAACATTCGTGCAGATTTGCCCATGTCCGTCCGAACTCGGCGATGGCCGGCGTCGGGGATAATCCCGGTCGCCGCAGGCAGATGCTTCTGGTCGAAAAAGGATACGAACAGCAGATCCCCCTCTTGCGAGGGGAGCCCGAAGGCCATGATCAGTGCTGTTCGAATACTGCCTGGTGCGGTCGAGAAGACTCGAACTTCCACGGGCTTTCGCCCACAACGACCTCAACGTTGCGCGTCTACCAATTCCGCCACGACCGCTAAATCTTGGAGCTGGATTTGCATCCGCTCCGGGGCAGGAGCGCGCCACTAGCGCACGAATCCGGACCCGGCAAGTGAGTCTTGCAGATTATTTTCATCCTGCGTCATTTTCCTTCCTCCGGACCGAGAATGCGCCGCTTCATCCGGTGGATGGCCAGCCACACCCCCGCAAGCACCAGCGGAGCCAGCAGCGCGGTGCCCACATGGGCGTGAATCCTCAGGCCCAGTTCCTCCACGCCTTCCAGTACCTTGGCGATCAGGCCAAGCGCGTAGTAGCTCACCGCGACGACCGAGAGCCCCTCCACCAGCTGTTGCAGGCGCAACTGACGCGAGGCGCTGCGCTCCATCGAGGCGAGCAGCAGGCCGTTCTGGTTCTCGATTCGCGTCTCGATTCGCACCCTCAGCAGCGCCAGTGCCTGCGACGTGCGCTGCGACAGCTGCTCGGCCCGGCGGCGATGCGCGGCGCAGGTCCGCACGGCGGGCAGGAAGCGGCGCTGGGTGAAGTCCGCCAGCGAGACTTGCCCCGGGATCGCGGCGATGTTGAGTTCGGCCAGCCGCTCCTCGACGATGGTGGCGTAGGCGGCGGTCGCGCTCATGCGGAAATCGGAGGCGCTGGCCTGCGCCACCAGTTCCATCGAGAGGCGGGTCACGTCCTCCAGCAGATCATCGTCGGTGACTTCGGGGCGGGCGACGGCGCGGTTGGTTTCGCCCAGCATCGCCTCGATCCGGTCGAGCGCGCGCCAGCCCTCACGCGCAACAGGCAGGCCGAGCAGCGCGAGGTTGCGGTAGTTGCCCAACTCCTGCAGCCGCTGCACCGTGCGCGAGAGCGCACCGCCCCCGCCAATGGGCGCCATCCCGCACGCCGCCGCGAGAATCACCCCGAAGCCGTCCTCGCGCAGCCGGAAGTCCGACCAGATCCGCGCCTGCCGTTCTCCGGGCGCATCGCCGATGTAGCAGGTGACGAGGTCGTCCGCCGCGAAGCCGAGTTCGGGCAGCAGCGCCAGCGCCGCCGCCTCATCCTCGACCAGCTGCACGCGCGAGGCCCGGATGACCTTGCCCGGCAGGCTCCCCGCCCATGCCAGCGCATCGCTGAGAGCGGGCCGAATCGCCGCGCCGCCGGTCACGAACAGCGTCGTCGTGCTCGCCTCGCTGTGCCGCTCCCATGTGAAGGCGAGCCCCGGCGCGAGGGTCCCGGAAAGATGGCGAGGCCGACTGCACGGCTCTATCGGCCCGGCCGAAGGCAGCGCGCGCATCGCCGCCAGTTCCTCCTCGCGGTCGGCGGCATCGAGCACACGCACGAACTGCACGATCGAGGCCGGCGCGCGGACCAGAGGCCAGCGTCGCAAGTGCATCTCGCTCACTACCATGCGGCGCAGTTTGTGCTCGTTCAGCAAGTCCGCTCCCCCTTTTGCCCGGCGCCAGACTGCGCCTGCGGGGCGGAGGCGGACAAGTGACCCTTGGTACGATGCCGCTTGGTCGAATATCGGCCCGGTCCAAAGTCCAATATCGACCCGCCATGCCCCGTGCGAAAGCGACAGGCCACAGGACAGGCATAACGGGAGACATGACATGAACATCAGGCAGAAGCGCATGGGCCTCGCCGCTGCGGGAGCGCTGGCGCTGGTGGCCTGCTTCGGCGGACAGGCCGCGCTGACATCGACCGCAGAGGCCGCCCCCGCCGCTCCGGCCGCGCCGCCGGTCTCGTTCGCACGCTGCGCGGTATGCCACAACGTTGCCAAGGGCGCGCCCGACAAGCTCGGCCCGAACCTGTTCGGGACTTATGGCCATAAGATGGGCCAGGGGAAATTCGCTTTCTCGGACGCGGTGAAGAAGTCGGGCCTGACGCTCGACGACGCCACGCTCGACAAGTGGCTGGAGAATCCGCGCGCGCTGGTCCCCGGCAACCGCATGAGCTTCCCCGGCCTCAAGGACGCGGCGAAGCGCAAGGAAATCATCGACTACCTCAAGAAGCAGCGCTGAGTTTCACGACCGACTCTCAAGGAGGCCCGTCCGCCGCACCCCTGCGGCGGGCGGGTTTTTCTTACCCCCCGTTCGTCGTTGCGAGCGCAGCGAAGCAATCCAGAGCCGCATA
>NZ_BAAILP010000247.1:68652-73530 GCF_054589055.1 Novosphingobium sp. 11B
GGCTCCGCCCGCACCAGTGCGCGGCCTGCGGCGTGCCAGCCCTCGATCCCCTCGGCGAGCCAGTAGACGTGACGCACGCCGCCTTTCGCCAGACGCCGCGCGGCGTTCCAGCCCATCCAGCAATCGGTGCGGCAGAACAGCACGACCGGCAGGCGCGGACTCCCCCGGCGCGCCTCGGCGACCGCCTGCTCCAGCCCGCGCCAGAGCACCGGATCGACCGGACTGCGCCCCGTCTCCGGATGCCAGAGCGCGCCGGGCACTGTCTCGTGCGGCTGGCTGAGGCGCCACTGGCCGGTCGCGGGGTCACGGTGGCCGGACTCGACCGGAAGCACGTCGATGAACAGCGCTTCGTCCAGCCCGAGCGCGTCCTCCAACGCGATCCGGCGGGCGGGCGCGGGCAGCCGGTCCACCGGCGCGCGGTAGCGGGCGGTGCGGTAGCCATCTATGTCGAAGTCGTCGGCGGCGTGCGCTGCCGGGGCGCAAACGACCGCCAGAATCAGCCCTATCGCCAGCCTTCGTCCGATGCGTTCCATGGCTCCTCCCAAGGTCCAATATGACGCGAGCGAGGCCCGGCCTACATTGGCCCTTGGTATGATCCGCAAGAAGATCCTGCTGGCCCTCATCGCCACCCTCGCCGCGCCGGTCCCGGCCGCCTTCGCGCTGCCTGCCGACCCGCTGAAATCGCCGATGTGGGAGTATCACGCCGAGCGTCTGTTCGGCGGCGCCACGGTACGCTTCGACCCTGCCGTGAAGGTCGAAATCCCCGAGATCGCCGAGAACCAGCGCGTCTTTCCCGTCACCGTCGATGCGCGCGCCTTGCCACAGGTGAAGCGCATCCTGATCTTCGCCGACCTCAACCCGATTCCTGTCGCGGTGGACTATGCCCCCCGCGCCGCCGCGCCGTTTCTGGCGACGCGCATCAAGCTCGACCAGCGCACCCCGGTGCGCGCGGCGGTGCTGACGGCGGACGGGGTGTGGCACGTCTCGGGGAGCTGGATCGATGCGGCGGGCGGCGGCTGCTCGGCCCCGCCGGTCAGCCGGGTGAAGGGCGACTGGGCCGACCACCTCGGCGAAATGCACGGTGCTGCATGGGTACTCAGCGGCACTCAAACGCGCCTCAGGGTGACGTTACGGCACCCGATGGACACCGGCCTCGTCGAGAACATCGCCGCCTACAACATCGAGCGGGTGACCGTGACCTCCTCGGCCGGAACCCCGCTCGCCGACCTGCAGGTCTTCGGAGCGGTGGCCGAAGACCCTGCCTTCACCTTCATCGTCGACGATGCGAAGGGGCCGCTCTCGATCGCCGCGCGCGACAGTTCGGGGCTGGAGTTCGACGGCGTGGTCACCCCGCGCAGCGCGGCGCTGGCCGCCAAGTGAACCTCACGCGCCGCAGCCTGATCGGCGCTGCGCTGGCGCTGCCCGTCGCCGCCCGCGCAGAGACGTTCGCCGGGGCCTATGCCCCCAAGGCCGAGCCCGTCGCCGAGGGCGTGTGGATGGTGCGCGGCGCCGATGCGCCGATCCTGTTCGACAACGGCGGGATGATCGCCAACAGCGCCATCATCGCCACCGACGAAGGCGCGGTGCTGTTCGATCCGGGCGTCTCGCTGGAGCATGGCAAAGCGCTCGGCGCGCTGGCGCAGGCGGTGACGGGCAAGGCGGTGGGGCGGGTCTACGTCAGCCACCTGCACCCCGATCATGCGCTGGGGGCGGCGGCCTTCGATCCCGCCATCGTCCACGCCCTGCCCGCCACCCGCGCCGATCTGGAGCGCGACGGCGAGGGCTTTTCCGATGCCATGTATCGCCTGCTGTCGGACTGGATGAAGGGCACCCATATCGTCCTGCCGCTCGGCGACATGGCGGAAGGGGAGGCCCTGTTCGGCGGGCGCAGGTTCCGGCTCTTCGCGATGCAGGGACATTCGGCGGGCGATCTGGTGCTACTCGACGAGGCGACGGGGACGCTGCTGGCGGGTGACCTTGTGTTCCACGACCGCGCGCCCTCGACCCCGCATGCGGATCTGGCGAAGTGGCGCGCGGCGCTCGATCGGCTGAAGGCAGTGCCGCATGGGCTGCTGTTGCCGGGGCACGGGCCGCTGGACCGGGACGGCGGCGCGATCGCGCAGACGCGTGACTGGCTGGACTGGCTGGAGGCCACGCTGACGCAGGCAGTGGCCGACGGGCTCGACATGACCGAGGCGGGGGAACTGCCGATCCCCGCGCGGTTCGCCGGACTGAAGGCCGCGCGCTATGAATTGCAGCGCAGCGTCTCGCATCTCTATCCGGGGCTTGAAGCGCGGTTGCTGCCGAGGTTGTAGGCTCAGTCTCGGGCTCCGGCCCACCCCGCTGCGACTAGGGCCTGCGGCCCAAGTCTCGCTGCCCCTCCCGCAAGCAGGAGGGGGTGAAGCGCGTCAGCCCTCCCGCGTGCGGGAGGGCTGGGAGGCTTGGCAGCTTGCTGCCTAGCCGGACGGGGTGGGCCAAAGCCGCCCTCAGAACCGCGCCCGCACCGACACCGTCAGCCTGCGCGGCGCCCCCGGAGCATAAGCGCGCGGATTGTCCGCGCCGGGCGCTTCTGCCAGCTCGATCTCGTCGATCTCGGAGAACGTGCCCATCGTCACGTAGTGCCGGTCGAACATGTTGCGCAGTTCCGCCGCCAGTTCGATCCCGGGCGCGACTTCTACCCGGCCCATCATGTCGAACACCGCGTAGGCCGGAGTCCTGACGTTGTCGTTGCCCTCATCGCCCACCAGCACCTGCCCGGAGCGCGCGCGCATCGCCAAGCCCAGTTCCCAGCCCTTCCCAGCGCGGCCTGCATAGAGGTTCACCGAATGGCGCGGCACGCCGGGCAGGCGATCGCCACGCCGGACTTCGACCAGACCGTCCTCGTCCGCCTCGGGGTTGGACGGGCTCGAAACCGCGAAGTCCTGCCGGAACTTCGCATCCGTAAAGGCATAGCTGCCCGAAAGGCGCCAGCCGCCCTGCCGCCAGTCGGCCGAAGCCTCGATCCCCTGCCGCCGCGATTCGCCGAGGTTGGCGAAATAGGCCCGCCCGCGCACTTGCGAGGCGATCATGCGGATGTCGTTCTTCGTGTCCGAGCGCCAGCCGTTCACCCGCCACGACAGTGCTGCCCCAAAAGCATTGGCGCCGCCCGACAGCCCGGCATGCCAGTTGCGCGCGGTCATCGCCTTCAGCGGCGGATCGGCGATGAAGAAGTTCGCCAGCGTGCAGGGCGATTCCGGATCGGCGCAGGACAGCTCCGCCGGCGTCGGATTGCGGCTGGTGAGCGCGAAGCCCGCCGTCGCATGCACATCCGCCCCCAGCGCATAATCGAACTCGATCGAGGGGTTGAGGCGGCTGAACCGGTGGCTGCCGTCGAGCGCGTCGCCCAGCCGGTCGTCCAGTCTAACCGTGTTGCGCGACCAGCGCGCCCCGGCCTCGACCGTCAGCGCGGGGGTCAGCGGCACTTCGGCGCTGGCGAAAAGCGCCAGGTCGCTCATGCGGGTGACGACGTCGACCGGGGTGATGCCGCCCTCCTCCGAGGTCAGCAGCAGGCCGAGGCCCTCGACCGAGCGGTCCTCCTCCAGTTCGCCCAGTTCGGTGGTGGCGGTGAAGCGGGTGCGCGCGCGCTCCCACGAAGCGCCTACGGCAAAGCGGCGGGTGCCGTTCTCGGTCTCGCGCTCGTCGAGCCATTGCAGCATGGCACCGCCGCTGCGGGTGCGCTCGCGGCCGCGGTTGAACACGGCGTAGTCGTCCACCGCCGGGTCGTTCACCACGCGGGCGCCGTTCGCCAGCAAGGGTTCCTCGAACTCGTCGTCGTCGCCGAGGCAGAGGTAGCCCGCATCGTCCTCGCAGGCGCCGAAGTCGGCGAGGTCGCCGTTGGCGCTCTTGCGGGTGAGGGTCTGCCAATGGGTGCGCAGTTCGATGCGCCCGGTCTCGCCTGCCGCGATCCACGGTGCGGCGACCAGCCGCGCGAAGCGGGTGTGGGTGACGTCGGGCGTGGTGAATACCGCGTTCCACTTGGCGGCGAGCAGTTCGACCGGGGCGACGCCGTTGCCGGTGAGATCGGTGTCGGCGGCGAGGCCCTGCACCTCGATCCCCCATGCCCCGGCATCGTGGACGCCCTTGGCGAACACGCGCTTCAGCGTCGAGGGTGAGGCGACGCGCCAGCCGTCGTCATGCCGCGCCTCGGCGACGATCAGGAGGTTGTCGGCCTTGTCGCCCAGCCCCAGCGAGGCGCTGCCGCCCACACTGCCGAGCGTGTCCACGTCCGCCTGCAGGCGCAGACCCGACAGGCTCACGCCATCATGCGTGGTCAGCAGCAGCGAGCCCGCCAGCGCATTGCGGCCCAGCACCGGGTTGGCATCGTTGAGCTGCGCGTTCGCCAGCGCCATTTCGGGAACCACGTCGAGCAGCACCACGTCGCCGAACGGCTGGTTGAAGCGCACCCCGTCGAGGTAGACCGCCATGCCCTGCTCCGCGCCCTGCAGCGCCGAGGCGGAGAACCCGCGCCAGGTGATCGCTGCCTGCCACGGGTTGCCGGTCGATTCAGCCAGCGTCAGGCCCGGTACGGTGCGTTCCAGCGCGCGGGCCAGATCGCGCTTGCCCGCGATGTCGAGCGCCTGCGGGTCGATCTCGCGCGCTTCGTCGAGGTCGATGGCGCCGCCCGGTGCGGTGACGACGATGGGCGCTTCCTCGGCCAGAACCGGCGAGGCCGAGGCCATCAGCCCGGCGATGATAAGACTTGTCTTTCGCATCCCTCGTGGCGCCTTTGCGGCGCCCTCCCCGTTTGGCACCCCCACCTCGTCATTGCGAGCGCAGCGAAGCAATCCAGGGCCGAGCAGACCGCCCTGGATTGCTTCGCTATGCTCGCAATGACGAAGG
>NZ_BAAILP010000247.1:73656-78516 GCF_054589055.1 Novosphingobium sp. 11B
AATGATGGCGCAGCGCCGCCGCGATGTGGCCGAGCACCAGCACCAGCAGCACCCAGCCGCCGATCTCGTGGAACTCGTGCCCCGCGCCGTAGATCGCGCTGCCCTTGACGACCGAGAGCTTGGGCCACTGGAACACCCCGAACCACGACAGCGGGTACTTGCCCGCCGACGCGATGATCCAGCCCGACAGCGGCATCGCGATCATGAACAGGTAGAGCACCCCGTGCACCGCATGGGCGAGGCCGACTTCGGCGCGGCTCATCGAGGCCGGGTACGGCGGCGCCTTCCACGCCATGCGCCAGCCGAGCCGCGCCAGCGAGAGCACCAGCACCGTCAGCCCGATCGCCTTGTGGACGGGTATCGCGAAGTGCAGCAGCCCGCTGGCGAGGTTGCCGATGATGAGCAATGCGATGATCCAGTGCAGCGTGCGCGCGCCGGCGTTGTACTTCATGGTGTTCATGGGTCTGACCTCCCGTGCGGCCCCGCTTCGGCCGGGCGTTCCGGAGGTAACTTACGATATTCCATCATGGCTGCGACTCCGGTGATGGTGGCGCGTCGCCCCGGTGCATGCCGGGACGACGCAAGGATCAGAAGAACAGGATGCCGCCCAGCGCGAGGGCGTCGCTCGACGCCTCGTTGCCGGAATGCGCCTTGGCCTTCGAATGGGTGTACTCGCCGATCAGCGTGACCCAGCTGGTCAGGCTGTAGCGGACTTGCCCGACCCAGCTCGAATTGGTGTCGACGAGGTTCGGACTGGCCAGAGCATCGGCCGCGTTCGCATAATGCAGCGAACTCTCGCCATAGCTGCCGCCCACCGCAAACTTGCCGAAGCTGGCGAGCGCCTGAAGGTAGAAGCCGTCGCTCTTGCGGGCGTTGCCGAAGCCGTCGGTGTCGTGCAGCCCCAGTACCGTCGTGCCGAGGCCCTTGGCGGTGTAGTAGTAACCCACCGCCGTGATCGGCCCCGCCGTCAGCTTGCCACCGAAGTCGAGGCCCTGCCCGGTGTAGCTCTGGCCGGTGATCTCGTTGTGGCGCTGCGTCACGCCGCCTGCCCAGGCGCGAAGGCCGATGCCGCCGAGCGTCGCGTCATAGGTGATCTTGCCCTGGAAGCCGGGCTGCGAGTTCTCCTGCGCCGGGCCGGTCAGCGAGGACAGCGGCTGGAACACGCCCACCGATGCCTGCACGCCGCCGAAGCTGGGCGAGGTATAGGTGATCTGCGGCTGGAAGTCGGTGTAGATATAGCCCACGCCGATGCGGCCGAGCGTCGTGTTGCCCGGCGCCACGTTGCCCCCCGGCGTACCGGATGAAAGCAGCGTGATGTCGTTGAGGATCGCCTCCGACCCGAACAGGCCGATGTCGCGGCCGATCTTGAAAGTGCCGACGGTGGACTTGCCGAAGGTCAGGTAGGTCTGGCGGAAATCGATGCCCGCCGTCGCCAGCGCGGTCGGCTGGCCGCCGTTGTTGGCGCCCAGCGCCCCCCATGCGGCCGAGTTGATGCCCGGATACATGCCGAAGAAGGCGCCGATGTCCCAGCCCTCCTGCTTCGTGCTCACCTCGACCTTCAGGAAGCCCGGCAGCAGACCGTTGCGCACCGCGCTGGAATTGCGCGTGCCGACGCTGGCGACGCCGCCGGTGACGGCGGTGGTGGCCGATGCACTCGCCGGGTTGTCGTGGACGTAGAAGCCGTTGACCGAGCCCGAGAACTTGATCGTCGCCGGGCCGACTTCGAGGCCGATGCCGCTCTCGGTACGCTTGACGTAGAGGCCGGGGTCACCGGCGGGCGCGGCTGCGGCGGGTGCCGAGGCCGGAGCGGGTGCGGAGGCTTCGGCCTGCTCCTGCGCGAGCAGCTCGGTGTAGTCCTCGTCGCTGAGAATGCCCTTTTCGTGCAGGCGCTTCAGAAGCGCCTCGCTGCTGCCTGCGTAGGCGGGTGCCATAGCCAGGGCGAGTACGCCCAGCGCGGCACCGCCGCGTAAAATGATCCGCGAAATCATGGATCCGTCCCCCGTTGGAAGTTGTCGTCTATTCCTGCGACTGAGGCGGACCATGCGGCCGGGGCGGGCGGCGCGAAATTGGACTTTGGGCAGTGGTACTTTGGGAGGATAGCGTTTGACCGAGGGGGCTTCGACAAGCTCAGCCTGAGCGGAAATGGGGAATGAGAGCGGGGCCGGGGATGGGAAATTAACCCAAACCCCGCTCGCCCTGAGCTTGTCGAAGGACCACAGCGCTACCTCAGCGCCCCAGCGCTACGCCCCACGGCCCCTCGCCCGCCGGGATCGTCGCGGTGACCTTCATCGCCGCGAGGTCCACCAGCGAGAGGTCGTCACTCGCCCCATTGGCGACCAACGCGCTACCCCCGCCGGGCAGGATCGCGAGATGCCACGGCCGTGCGCCGACCTTGACGTAGCCGCGCACATCCCCGCTCGCCACGTTCACGAGCGCCACGCTGTCCGCCCGGCCGAGCGCCACTACCGCCGTCCTGCCGTCAGCCGTAAAGCGGATGCCGCAAGGCATGACCTTGTAGTCCGGCGCGCCCGGCGGGGCGAAGCGGATTGTCTTCACGACGTCCTTCGAAGCGACATCGGCGACCTGCACCACCCCGCCCACTTCCGCCGCGATCCAGACGTGCTTGCCATCGGGCGTGAACTCGACATGGCGGGGCCGCGCCTCGGTCTCCGTCTCCCCGGCGACGGTGTGGGTGGCGAGGTCGATCCAGGCGACCGAATTATCCTCCTCGCTGGTGACCAGCAGCCACTTGCCGTCCGGGCTTTCCGCGACGCCTTCGGGCTCCTTGCCCACCGTCACCTGCCAGGCGACCTTGCGCGCGGAGAGGTCGATCGCGGTCACCGCCCCGTCGTCCTCGTTGGCGGCGTAGAGCAATTTTCCGTCGTGCGAGGCGAAGAACTGTTCCGGGTCCGCGCCCGAAGGCAAGGTCGCCACCAGCGCGCCGGTGGCCGGGTCGCGCACTTCCACCGCATTGTCGGCGCTGGCACAGACGAGCACGTACTTGCCGTCGCGCGTCATGGTGATCCCGCGCGGACGCTTGCCCACCGGCCACTGCGCCGCCGCCTTGCCCGTAGCCAGATCGACGACGGTGACGGTCGAGGACCGCTCGTTGCTGACATAAGCGCGCGTGACGGCACCATCGGCATCCTGCGCATGGGACGGGGCGGCAGACAGGGCGCAAAGCGCCAGCGCGAAAGTCTTCAGGCTTCTCTCCATGCTGCAAAACCTACGCCTTCCGGCGTCCACAGCAATGGCACCTTGGTCTTGTACCATTGGCCAACTGGTCACCCGCCCGGCCCCGCAGGTATCCGAAAGCAACGTTCGGGAAACAAGGCACGTAAAGCCCGAAGTCGCAGAGGACACCTGATCCATGACCATTCGCATCGGCCGCGCGGTCCTGACCGTTGCCGCCGCCATCACTTCGCTTTCGATCGGCACCAATCTCTACGCCCACGGCGACGTCGTGCCGCAGCCGGTGGACACCTCTGCCCTGCCCGATATCGAAGGCGGCAACGACGTGTGGAAGACCGAGAATCCCTACACCGGCAACGCGAAGGCGATCGCCATCGGTCAGTCCGCCTACGGCCAGAACTGCGCGCGCTGCCACGGCCTCGAAGCCATTTCCGGCGGCATCGCGCCTGATTTGCGCTACCTCGAACTGGGTTCGTCGGGCGACGAGTGGTTCGTCGAGCGCTTCCGCCACGGCTCGGCGCACGACGGCAAGGTCTACATGCCGCCCTTCGGCGACGTGCTGGGCCAGAAGGCCGGCTGGGCGATCCGCGCCTGGCTGGAATCCAAGCACACGGACGAATAAGCGGTGGACCGCCGGTCGCTCATCAAGGGTCTCGGGGCCGTGGGGGCGCTTGCGTCCCTGCGGCCCGCCTCGCTTCTCGCCGCGCCGCTGGAGAAGGTGAAGGCGCTGGGCGCGCTGCGCGTCGGTCTCTACACCGACAACCGCCCGTGGTCGTGGGACGAGAAGGGCAAGCCAGCCGGCATCGACGTCGATCTCGCCCATGCTCTTGCCGAGAAGCTGGGCGTGCGCGCCGACATCGCGCTGTTCACGGCGGACGAGGATCTGTCCGACGACTTGCGCAACGTCATCTGGCGCGGCGGGCTGCTCGGCTTCCAGCCCTGCGACGTGATGCTGCACGTCCCCTTCGACCGCCAGCTGATGGCGCGTGAGGACAACGTCACCTTCCTCGCCCCCTACTACCGCGAGAGTTTCGGCGCGGCCTGCGGTGAGGCAGCGGACTGCGAGGCGATGCCGGTGCGCTGGAAGGGCAAACGAATCGCGGCGGAACTCGATTCGATCCCCGACTTCTACCTGCTCGGCCATGCGGGCGGGGCCTTGTCGAAGGACGTGGTCCACGTCCCCACCGGCTACGAGGCGGTCATGGCCGTCGGCAAGGGCGAGGCGGACGCCGCCGTCGCCAGCACCGCGCAGATCGAGGCCGCCCTGCACGACGCGCCCGACGCGGGCATCGCGCGCCGCAAGGGTTTCCTGCCCGCAATGCTCTCGCCCGGCTGGGACATCGGCATCGCGGTGAAGGAAAACAGCCGCAACCTGGGCTTCGCCATCGAGGAACAGTTCGCCGCGATGGCGAAGGACGGCCGCATGAAGGCGATCTTCGCGCGGTACGGCGTCGAGTGGAAACCCGCGCTGGCCTCGCAGACCGCGTAAAGCTCCGGAGGGGGACGGGGGTGCCGACTGCGACCGGCGCCCCCCGAACCGGAGCCTGTCGTGCTGCTATCCCATCGTCATCCCCATGGCCTTCAGCCCCATGACCTTCGTCATTGCGAGCGTAGCGAAGCAATCCAGAGCCGCCCAAACCGCCCTGGATTGCTTCGCTACGCTCGCAA
>NZ_BAAILP010000247.1:78665-82253 GCF_054589055.1 Novosphingobium sp. 11B
TTGAGCGTTTCGATCAGTGCCAGCTTCTTCCTGCGAGACCCGGCTTTCAGCTGCTTCTCGCGCAGAATGGCATGCTCCATCGTCGAGTGCAGTTCGAACCATACCAACACCTTGCAGCCATATCTGCTTGTGAAGCCATCGACGACGCCCTCGCGATGCTGCCATGCCCGGACGCGCAAGTTGGAGGTGACGCCGACGTAGATCGTTCCGTTCGGCCCGCTCGCCATGATGTAGACCGCCGGCTGGAAATCACGCTTCATGACCGGAACATGTGGTCGTCACGCTCCGCCCGCCAATTAACACCTCGTCACTACTCCCCCTTTCGTCATTGCGAGCGCAGCGAAGCAATGACGATGTGTGTGGGGATGTGCGGAGGGGGCCGCGAGGATGCGCGTTAGGACGCAGCAAAACCCTCCTCCCAAGGTGCAATTTTGCCGGCCCTCCTACAGTCCTAGGCTGCACGGCGACGATCGGGGTTCGGGGGCATTTTCCCGAGACACGCACCCCCGGCCGAATACCCAAAAACGGAGGGACAGGATGAAGCGGCGTTTCACACATATACTCGCAGCCCTGACGGCAGCCAGCAGCCTCGCGGCAGTACCGCTCTCGGCCGCCGATGGCCCGACCAGCGCCGACCTGCTCAAGGACGCCGACACCCCCGGCGACGTGCTGACGTACGGCATGGGCCCCTGGCAGCAGCGCTTCAGCTCGCTCGACCAGATCAACACCGGCAACGTCGCCAAGCTGCTCCCGGTCTATGCCTCCTCGCTCGGCGGCGAGAAGCAGCGTGGGCAGGAGGCGCAGCCGCTGGTCTATGACGGCACCATCTACGTCACCGGATCGTACTCGCGCCTGTTCGCCTTCGATGCGCGCACCGGCGAGAAGAAGTGGGAGTACAACGCCCGCCTGCCCGACGCGATCATGCCGTGCTGCGACGTGGTCAACCGCGGCGCCGCGATCCACGGCGACAAGATCATCTTCGCCACCCTCGACGCGCATCTGGTCGCGCTCAACCGCAACACCGGCAAGGTCGTGTGGAACAAGAAGACCGGCGACTATCAGGCCGGCTACTCGGCCACCGCCGCGCCGCTGATCGTCGGCGACAAGGTCATCACCGGCAACTCGGGCGGTGAATTCGGCGTCGTCGGCGCGGTTCAGGCGCGCAACGTCGATACCGGCGAGCTGATCTGGGAACGCCCGGTGATCGAGGGCCACGTCGGCACCCTCAACGGCCAGCCCAACGGCATGACCGGCAAGCTCAATGCCACCTGGCAGGGCGACTTGTGGAAGACCGGCGGCGGCGCGACGTGGCTGGGCGGCACGTACGATCCGGGCACCAACCTCGTCTACTTCGGCACCGGCAACCCGGCGCCATGGAACAGCCACCTGCGCCCCGGCGACAACCTCTACACCTCCTCCACGCTCGCCATCGATGCCGACACCGGCGTCATCAAGTGGCACTACCAGACCACCCCGCACGACGGCTGGGACTTCGACGGCGTGAACGAGTTCATCCCCTTCGACGCCACCATAAAGGGCAAGGCGATGAAGCTGGGCGCGAAGGCGGACCGCAACGGCTACTTCTACGTGCTCGACCGGACGACCGGCAAGTTCATCTCCGCCAACCGCTTCGTAATGCAGACCACCTGGGCCGACGGCATCAACCCCAAGACCGGCCGCCCCAACGTGATCGACGCGGGCCGTCCGGGCGCGCCCAGCGGCACCGAAAAGGGCAAGCCGGTGTTCTCCAGCCCGTCGTTCCTAGGCGGCAAGAACTGGATGCCGATGGCGTACTCGAAGGACACCGAACTGTTCTACGTCCCCTCGAACGACTGGGGCATGGACATCTGGAACGAACCGATCGCCTACAAGAAGGGCGCGGCGTACCTCGGCGCGGGCTTCACCATCAAGCCGATCGCCGAGGACCACATCGGCGTGCTGCGCGCCATGGACCCCAAGACCGGCAAGATCGTGTGGGAGTACAAGAACAAGGCCCCGCTGTGGGGCGGCGTGCTGACCACCCACGGCAACCTCGTCTTCACCGGCACGCCTGAAGGCTATCTCAAGGCGTTCGACGCCAAGACGGGCCAAGAGCTGTGGAAGTTCCAGACCGGCTCAGGCGTAGTCGGCTCGCCCATCACCTGGGAGCAGGACGGCGAGCAGTACGTCGGCGTCATGTCCGGCTGGGGCGGCGCGGTGCCTTTGTGGGGCGGCGAAGTGGCCAAGACCTTCAAGGAGATCAGCCAGGGCGGTATGCTCTGGGTGTTCAAGATCCCCAAGTAACGCAACCCTGAAATGGCGCGCCGGTTACCGCTGGCGCGCCATCCCTCCCCGGGATAAAGACATGGAAACACTCGCCGTCACGGAAAACAACATGGGCGAATATGGGGCACCCGACCGCGTTCTGATCGTCGACGACCACTCGCTGGTCCGCGACGGGCTACGCTCGATCTTCGACGATGCCTTCCCCGACTGCACGATCCTCGAGGCGGACAGCCTCGAAGCGGCGCTGCGGGTGCTGGACGAAGCGGGCGACGTCGATCTCGTGCTGCTCGACCTCAATATTCCCGACGTCTCGCACCTTTCGGGCCTGCAGGCGGTGCGGGACAAGTTCCCCGCCACGCCGGTAGTGATGGTCTCGGGCGTGACCGACCGCAACGTGGTGCGCGACGCGCTGGCGGCGGGCGCGGCGGGTTTCGTGCCCAAGTCGCTGAAGCGCGCGGCGATCGTCGATGCGCTGCAACAGGTGCTCTCGGGCGAGATCTACATGCCCGACCTTCCCGGCGACGAAAGCGCGGCGGCAGAGGAAGACCTGATCCGCGCCCGCATCGACACCCTCACCCCGCAGCAGCGCGTGGTGCTGGGGCATCTGGTGGCCGGACGGCTGAACAAGCAGATCGCCTATGAACTCGACGTCTCGATGACGACGGTGAAGGCGCATGTCTCGGCGATCCTGCAGAAGATGAACGTGTTCAGCCGCACGCAGGCGGTGATCATGGCGGGCAAGATCGGCTTTCGCGGGTAAGGAAGCGCTGGCGCTCCGCCGCCGGCGTTCCTAACACTGCCGCCTATGAGCCGAGACCCCTTGCGCCCGCGCGCCGCCTACCGTGCTTTCGTCCCCCTGACGACGCGGTGGCATGACAACGACGTCTACGGCCACGTGAACAACGTGGTCTATTATTCGTACTTCGACACGGCCGTAAACACCTGGCTGATCGAGGCGGGCCTGCTCGATATCGAGACCGGCGACCCGATCGGCGTCGTGGTGGAGACCGGCTGCCGCTATGCCGCCTCGGTGCATTTCCCGCAGAAGCTGGAAGTTGGCATGACAGTCGCGAAGCTGGGCACCAGCAGCGTGACCTATCACCTCGGCCTGTTCGTCGAGGGCTCGGAGGAACCGGCCGCCGAAGGGCATTTCACGCACGTCTATGTCGGACGCGAAAGCCGCCGCCCGGTAGCCTTGCCCGATAACTGGCGCGAGAAGCTGGCTAAGCTAGCCTGATCAAGCAGGGCCTTCGACAAGCTGAGGCTGAGCGGGGTTCGGGGGTAAAACTACTCTTTAATCCGCTCAGCCTGAGCTTGTCGAAG
>NZ_BAAILP010000247.1:82365-88079 GCF_054589055.1 Novosphingobium sp. 11B
AGCTGCGCCGGCTTCACCGGCTTGTTCAGCAAGGGCAGCGCCAGTTCAGCCAGTTGCGCCTTGGTCTCCGGCCCGCGATCGGCGGTGATGACCATCGCCGGGACCGCCCGCCCCGCCTTCTCGCGCAGCATCGCCACCGCGCGGTCACCGGTCAGCCGGTCATCGAGGTGGTAGTCCACGATCAGCATCGCCGGTCCCTGCTCCAGCGCAGCCAGTGCGGCCGCGTCGGATGGATCGTTGGCGGTCACCACGTCCAGCCCCCAGTTCTCCAGCAGTGCTTCCATGCCCGCAAGGATGCCCGGATCGTTGTCGATCACCAGAACCAGCCCGCCTGCCCCGGCGCGCGGAGCGGCGGGCATCGCGCCCGGCTCCTCCAGCGAGGCAACCGGGTCCACGCGCGGCAGGCGGATCGAGAAGGCCGCGCCCGCCCCCGGCGCAGTGTCGAGTTCGATCCCGTGGCCCAGCATCGTCGTGACGCGGCGCACGATGGCGAGCCCCAGCCCCTTGCCGGGTATCTTCTGCGTCTTGCCGACGCGGCGGAATTCCTCGAAAATCTCGTCGCGATCGACCTCGGCGATGCCCGGCCCGGTATCGCGCACGGTGACGACGACGTCCGCGCCCTGCTCCACCACCTCCACCGTCACGCTGCCCTGCTCGGTATAGCGGATCGCGTTGGACACGAAGTTCTGCAGCACCCGGCGCAGCAGGCGCGCATCGGAGCGCACCCACAGCCCGGTATGGGGCACCGTGAACGCCAGCCCGCCCGCGCTCGCCAGCGGCGCGAACTCCACCCGCAGCGCCGAGAGGATCGCCCCGAGCGACAGGTCCGCGAACTCGGGCTGGATCGCCCCCGCATCGAGGCGCGAAATCTCGAACAGCGCTTCGAGCAAATCCTCGACCGAATCGAGCGCGGTGGATGCCTGATGCACCAGCGAACGCGGCCGTTCGGCCATGGCCTGACCGTCCATCGCCGAAACGAACAGCCGCGCCGCGTTCAGCGGCTGCAGCAGGTCGTGGCTGGCCGCCGCGATGAAACTGGTCTTGGAGCGGTTCGCCGTCTCCGCCTCGTTCTTCGCCTCGACAAGTTGGCGGTTCACCTCGACCAGCTCGGCGGTGCGCTCGGTGACGCGGCGCTCCAGCGTCTCGGCAGTCTCGGTCAGCGAGCGTTCGAACTGGATATGATCGGTCACGTCATCGAACGTGAAGACCATGCCGCCGTTCTTGAGCGAGACCGAACGCACGGTGAAATAGCGCCCGCGCATCGTGCAGTTGGCGACGACCCGCGCCCCGCCGCCCTCGCGCCAGTCGAGCGCTTCCACCCGGTCCAGCCCGCATTCGCCGGTGCACCAACCCGACAGCGCCTCATGCGTGTCGATGGCGGGACCGTCCTCGGTCAGCGCCAGCACCGTGAGCATGCCCTCGTTCCACGCCTGAAGCTGGCGCTGGGCGTCGAACAGGCAGACGCCTTCGGAGAGCGTGTCCAGCGTCGCCTGCAGCGCCAGGTTGCGTTCGGCCAGTTCGCGGGCACGCTGGCGGGCATCCTCGGCCTTGACGGTGGTGATGTCGGTATAGATGCCGACGGTGCCGCCCTCGGTCGTGCGCAATTCGTTGATCTGGATCCAGCGGCCGTCGGCCAGCGCCTGAACGTGCGCGCCCTGGGCACGCTGGTGCTGCGCCATGCGGTCCTTGAGCCAGCGCTCGGGGGCCATGCGCGAGCCCATGGTGGCGCCGGTCTGCGCGAGGCGGCTGGCGAGTTCGGCGAATTCGGGCGCATCGCCCTGCACGCCTTCGAAATTGGGAAAGATCTTCAGGTAAGCGCGGTTGCACAGGACCATACGGTCTTCCGCATCGAACAGCGCGAAGCCGTCCGACAGCGATTCAATGGCATCGCGCAGCATCACGCGGGCGGCGGTGGCATCGCCATGAGCGGCGGCGAGCTGCGCATTGACCGTGTTGAGCCGCTCCAGCGCCACCTCCAGCGCGCCGGTGCGGTCGCGCACCATGGCGTCGAGCGAGATCGCCGTCTCGAACATCGAGAACGCCCCGCCCTGCATGTCGGTGGAGCGCTCCACGCGGTCCATCAGCGCGGCGTTGATCTTCTCCAGCTGCGCGATGCGGGCGCGCAGGCGGGCGGTTTCGGTGTCGCGGGTTTCGGGGTCAGTCAGGGCCATGATCGTCTCCCGACCTCACACCCACTTCATTATTGCGAGCAAGGGGGCAAGGCATCGTCATGGCCGTGCCGGTTCATCCACCGCCCGCCCGATCGCCAGCCCGCTGAAGGTCTGGTTCATGTGCGCGGCCAGGAACTGCTCGCCGTACGTGCTGAACCCCAGCACGTTGTTCTCGACATAGATGTCGGAAACTTCGCGAAGGATCTGCCGGTCCTCGGCATCCAACCGGTTGAGCACGCAGTCGAAACCGATGATATGATCGATCTCCCCCACCTTGCGCGAGACCGACTGGAACAGCTCGCGCATCCAGGTCAGCCGGTCCACCGGCTCGCCGATGGTCAGGACGACGCCGGTGTCGATCGCGCAGTAGAAGGTCAGCGAACCGTCGGGGTTCGCGCTCTGCACCGAGCGGACATGGAACTGGCCGCCGGTGCGCACCATCGGCGGATGGGCGGCGAAGAAGTGGACGTCGAGTTCCTCGCCCGGAGAGCCGGAAAGCCGCAAGTATTCCTCGGCGGCGGGGGCGGCGTTGATCTCGTAGACGGTGCGGGTTTCCGGGTCCGCCTCGGTGATGACCATCTTGGCCGGGCCGGGGCGGTAGTGATTGGCGCAGAAGACGTGCATCGGGCGGCGGCTGGTCAGCACCGCGATCACCGCCGCGTCGGAGTGGAAGCGCCCTTCGTGCAGCACCGCCGTCTCGCGGAACGAGAGTCCGTCGCCGCTGGAGCCGCCGATCAGCTGGACGTCGCCCAGCGCGTGCTGCGCGGTCATCGTCAGCAGTTCCTCGCGGTGCGACAGGCCGTCCACGAAGAACAGCGCCACCTGATGCAGATCCTCCGCCGCGCCGTGATCCAGCCGCGCCCCCGCGACGAGCTGGCGGATAGCGCCCTGCGCGGTCACAGGGTCGAAGTTGTCGAGATCCTCGAACCGCAGCGAAGCCATCGAAAAGCCGGCGGCGGGAAAGCCGATCAGCAGCAGGCTGTCGGTGTCGTAACCCCGGCTGGTGAGTTCGCCCGCGCTGGTGCAGCCGATCAGCGGCACCCCCGGCAGCCGGGCGGTGAGCACGCGCGCCAGTTCCTCACGCGGGTAGCGGTGCGAGCAGAACAGCAGCGCGCCTGCCAGTTCCACGCCGCCAATGGCCTCGACCAGTTCCGCGACGGCATCAGCCGGGTCCTGCGCGTGCGAGACACAGGCCACCAGCGGGCGGTCACCGTCGTGAATCTGTGCTGCCATTCGCATGTCCCTCTCCTTCCGGCCGCCCTCTTCGGTGCGGTCCGTGACCCAAGCGCGAAAGTCTAGGCCGAACCGCCCCCACCGCCAAGCGCGTTCGCATCATCGCCCCGCAGTGGGTCACCTGCCGCTTCGAGCGCGGCGTTCTCCTCATCGGTGAAGATGCGGCTGCGCACGATGAAGCGTACGCCCTCAGGCGCCTCCAGGCTCATGCCCGAGCCGCGTCCAGGCACCACGTCGATGGTGACCTGGGTATGACGCCAGTACTCGAACTGCGCCGCGCCGATCCAGACGCGGGTGTTGCCGATGAGCGAGCCGAGCAGCACGTCCTGCGCACCGACACGGAACTCGCCCTCGGTGAAGCACATCGGCGCGGAGCCGTCGCAGCAGCCGCCAGACTGGTGGAACATCAGCGGGCCGTGGATGGCGCGCAGCCGCTCGATCCATTCCTCCGCCGCCGGGGTGGCGAGGATGCGGGCCGGGAGGCTCATGACGCCGAAAAGCGGCGGATGGCGTGGGGGCCATCCGCCGTTTCGAGGTATCCGGCGCCGTTATGGTGGCGGGACGCCGGGTTGAGAGCTCTTGGCGAACCCGCCACGATCAGAAGAAGCCGAGCTTCTTCGGGCTGTAGCTGACGAGCAGGTTCTTGGTCTGCTGGTAGTGATCGAGCATCATCTTGTGGTTCTCACGACCGATCCCCGACTGCTTGTAGCCGCCGAACGCCGCGTGGGCGGGATAGGCGTGGTAGCAGTTGGTCCACACGCGCCCGGCCTGAATGCCGCGGCCGATGCGGTAGGCCCGGGTTCCGTCGCGCGTCCATACCCCGGCGCCGAGGCCGTAGAGCGTGTCGTTGGCGATCTCCAGCGCCTCCTCGTCGGTCGAGAACTTGGTCACGGCAAGCACCGGGCCGAAGATCTCTTCCTGGAACACGCGCATCTTGTTGTGGCCCTCCAGCACGGTCGGCTTCACGTAGTAGCCCTGCGCCAGTTCGCCGTCATGCGTGGCGCGCTCGCCGCCGGTCAGCACCTTGGCGCCTTCATCCTTGCCGATCTGGATATAGCTGAGGATCTTCTCCAACTGGTCGTTCGATGCCTGCGCACCGATCATCGTCGCGGCGTCCAGCGGGCTGCCCAGCTTGATCGCCTCGACCCGCGCGATCGCCTTCTCGATGAAGGCATCATAGATCGATTCGTGGACCAGCGCACGGCTCGGGCAGGTGCAGACCTCGCCCTGGTTGAGCGCGAACATGGTGAAGCCTTCGAGCGCCTTGTCGAGGAAGTCGTCGTCGTGGTCCATCACGTCGGCGAAGAAGATGTTCGGGCTCTTGCCGCCCAGTTCCAGCGTGCAGGGGATCAGGTTTTCCGACGCATACTGCATGATGAGGCGGCCGGTCGTCGTCTCGCCGGTGAAGGCGATCTTGGCGATGCGCTTGTTCTGCGCCAGCGGCTTGCCCGCCTCGATGCCGAAGCCGTTCACAATGTTGAGCACGCCCGGCGGCAGCAGGTCGGCGATGACTTCGGCCAGCACCAGGATCGACATCGGGGTCTGCTCGGCGGGCTTGAGCACCACGCAGTTGCCCGCTGCCAGCGCCGGGGCCAGCTTCCACGCGGCCATCAGGATCGGGAAGTTCCACGGGATGATCTGGCCGACGACGCCCAGCGGCTCGTGGAAGTGATAGGCGATGGTGTCGTGGTCGATCTCGGCGATCGAGCCTTCCTGCGCCCGCAGGCAGGATGCGAAGTAGCGGAAGTGGTCGATCGCCAGCGGGATGTCGGCGGCGGTCGTCTCGCGGATCGGCTTGCCGTTGTCGATCGTCTCGGCCAGCGCCAGCTTGTCGAGGTTGGCTTCGAGGCGGTCGGCGACCTTGAGCAGCGTGTTCGCACGCTCGGTCGGAGAAGCCTTGCCCCAGGCGTCCTTGGCGGCGTGCGCGGCGTCGAGCGCCAGTTCGATGTCCTCGGCCGTGCCGCGCGCCACCTGGCACACGACCTGCCCGGTCACCGGCGAGATATTGTCGAAGTACTGACCCTTGACCGGGGCCACCCACTTGCCGCCGATGAAGTTGTCGAACTTCTCGCGGATGAGCGACTCACCCGAGAATTTGCCAATGGCCTGTTCCAGCATCCCAAATCTCCGAACCTGACCCCCGTGGGGTTTCGACAGGCAATGTGAGCCGATGGGCGCGGCAGGCCAATTGTACCTTGGGACGATGCCCTTCGACAGGATTTGGGTGTGCGGTGGGGGCTTCGACAGGCTCAGCCTGAGCGGGATTTAAAGACCGGCTCTTAAAACCGCTCAGGCTGAGCCTGTCGAAGC
>NZ_BAAILP010000248.1:0-850 GCF_054589055.1 Novosphingobium sp. 11B
GGTGTAGCGCATCGCCTTTGCCAGATCGGATTTGGGTGAGAGCCTGGGCAGCATGTCGTCGATCTGCGTTTTGATCGTAGCCATCACCTTACAGGTTTCCGCCTGGCGGGCCGCTAACCGATGTGCGGCATTGCTGGCGCGCACCCGGGCCTCGATCGCGTAGACCTCGCCGATCAGGCCGATGATCGCGGCGGCCACCGGCGACGGGGATTTACGGTAGGCGTCCACGAACTTGCGACGGACATGGGCAAGACAAAAGACCAGCACGATCCCTTCCGCCCCCTTGCGGACCAGCGCCTTGTAGGCGCCATAGCCGTCGACCTGGAGGATGCCCCGATAGCCGGCTAGCTGCTGGCGCGCTTCGGCATGCCCGCGGCCGCGCGCGTGAATGTATGCCACCGCCGGTCGCGCCGGGCCTGACCAGGGACCATCATCGCAGGCATGTGCCCAGAACTGCGTGATCCGGGTTCGTTTTCTTCCTTTCTCAAGGACCGGCATCCGCGTCTCGTCACAGAAAATCCGCGATTGCGCGTGGATGTACGCGAGTTGCAATTCATACAGAGATCTCAGCCACCATGCGATCTTGCGCATCCAGCGGCTTGGTAGGGCGCGATCGAGGATGGCGCCCTGTCCGGCCAGCATCTGAAGCTGCCGGTTGAGAGGGATTGACCATGCAAATCGCGCTGTAGCCATCCAGGCCAGCGTCGAGGTGGTAACCATCGAGCCCGGGATCGCACGCCGGGGCGCTGGTGCCTGAATAACCCCCTCACGGCAATTGCGGCAGGCATAGCGAGGGCGAACGGTACGAATGACGCGTACGATGGCCGGAACCCAGTCGAGGGCCTCACTG
>NZ_BAAILP010000249.1:0-245 GCF_054589055.1 Novosphingobium sp. 11B
TTGGTGTTATTCTGGGCCACGTGCGGGGTGACGTCCATCTCGCGCAATGCCTCGACGAAGGCGGCGGTGTCGTAGTTCTTGTCCGCGCCCAGCGTGATCCGATGGCGCCCTTCCATCCGGCCCAGCATGGTCAGTGCGGCCTCGCGTTCGGCGGTGCCGGTCGCGTGGGTGAGGATCGCATCGACTACGAGGCCATTGCGGTTCTCCATGAGGACATGGGCCATATGGCACAGCTTGGCTGCCTG
>NZ_BAAILP010000250.1:0-468 GCF_054589055.1 Novosphingobium sp. 11B
GCCCCGATCCGTTCGAGCGTGGCAAGGATCATTGCCTGTTCCCATCGCGGCAATTGGTCGAAACCCCGACCAAAACGCATCTGCAAAGGAAACGGCAGGTCGCTCAGTCGTTGACGGCCTTCCTTAGTCACCTGGACAAGGATTTGGCGTTTGTCGTTGTCGCTGCGAGTGCGGGTGACGAGGCCGGCCGCAACCAGCTTATCGACGATATTGGTTATCGTCGCCTGTCCGAACCGAAGCGCGGCGGCGACGGCGCTGGGAGTCATTCCTTGCGCGGAGCCGATCTGCCGCAACACCAGCGCCTGCGACGAGGTCAGCCCGGTCGCAGCGGCCATCTTTCGGTTCTCCAGATCCGCCGCGTCGAGAATTTTTCTCAGTGCCGAAAGTGCCACCGGGGTGAGGTCGCTGTCCATGCCCTGACAGCTAGCTTTCCTGCGGCTTTCCGCCAAGATGCAAGATACTTCCAAA
>NZ_BAAILP010000251.1:0-1270 GCF_054589055.1 Novosphingobium sp. 11B
CCCGTCACCTTGCGCGCCAGCTTGATCGCGGCCTCGACCGCATTAGTGCCGGTCGGCCCGGTGAACATCGCGCGATAGTCCAGCCCACGCGGCTCCAGGATCACCTCCTCGAACGTGCGCAGGAAAGCGGCCTTGGCGTCGGTGTGCAGGTCGAGCGCGTGGGTCACGCCGTCATTAGCGATATAATCCATCAGCGCCGCCTTCAGCACTGGATGGTTGTGGCCATAGTTCAGCGAGGAGCAGCCCGACAGGAAATCGAGGTAACGCCCACCTTCGTTGTCGTGCAGCCAGGGGCCCTGCGCCTTGCCGAATTGGCGCGGCATTGAGCGGGAATAGCTGCGCACCTTCGATTCGCGGCGGTCATAGATCTTCGTATCCGGCGCCGTAGCGCTCGGCATGGGAGTCTTGGTCATTTCGGGAGTTCCCCTGTTCAGGTATGGACGGACGGCAGCGGCGCGATGCTCGCCTGCCATTCCGTGTCGTGTGCCCCCGCGAAGTGTGCCGCGCGCTCGAAGCGCTCGGATTTCGAGAGGCTGGCGCCATGACGGCGCGCGAAGGCGCCGAACAGCGCCCAGGAGGCCGGGTTGGCCTCGGTGATCGTGGTGGTCAGCATGGTCGTGCCATGCACGGCGGGCAGCGAGATCAGTTCGTCAAGCATGCGCCCGCCCAGTCCCTCACCCCGCGCGGAGATCGCAACGGCGACCTGCCAGACGAAAATGCGTTCGGGTTGCGATGGCGGACGATAGGCGGAAACCCACCCGACGACTTCACCATCGCGCTCCGCGAGCACGCAGGTATCAGCAAAGTCACTACACTGGAGCAAGTTGCAATAGGCCGAATTCGGATCGAGCGGCTCGGATGCCGCGATCAGCGCGGTGACGGCAGGGCCATCTTCGGCAGTAGGCTGGCGCAGGACCGGCGGGATCGTCGTACTCACGTGACTTGAGCCGTCGGGATGCGTCCCGAAGGCGGCTTTACTTATGACTTCATCAAAAATTACTTCACCCTCCGAAGCACATTCGCGTGCTTGGCATTTGCCTCATTATAACTGCTGCTGCCCGATAGCATACGGATCGTGCGAGACATTGCAACCATGCGCCACTTGATAAGTTCCCATCGTGCAGGTCATTGAAATGTAATATTTCGGATTTGGAAGTATCTTGCATCTTGGCGGAAAGCCGCAGGAAAGCTAGCTGTCAGGGCATGGACAGCGACCTCACCCCGGTGGCACTTTCGGCACTGAGAAAAATTCTCGACGCGGCGGATCTGG
>NZ_BAAILP010000252.1:0-11571 GCF_054589055.1 Novosphingobium sp. 11B
GACAAGCTCAGCCTGAGCGGAATATAGAGTCCGCTCTCCACTCCGCTCAGGCTGAGCTTGTCGAAGCCCCTTCGGCTAGACCCCCCCTTCGACCAACGACAATCTCCGTCCGATGGAAGGTGTGGTGCGACGAACCGTTTTCGCGCTAGACCGGGCGGTAATGTCCGAAGCAGCACCCCCTCCCCGCGTTCCGGCGCGGCTCGTCCTCCTGTCGCTGGCGGCCTTGTGGGCCTGCTACTTCATCGTGGCCAGCTTGCGCGGTCTGGTCATGGGGTTCGACCTCGACTGGTCGTTCCTGTCGCGGCGCCTGACGATCTGCATCGTCTCGATGCTGGTGATGGCCGCCGTCTGGCCGCTGCTCCAGTTGCTGGATCGCAAATCGGGCCGGGTCCGCTTCGCCATCGTGCTGATCGGCGCGTTCCCGCTGTCGCTGGTGCTCAGCATCGTCAACGACGTGATCTTCTCCGACATAGAACGCCCGGCAGCCTACGGCAGCGAGGAAGATGCGGCAGCAGTGGCTGCGGGCAACGTGCGCATCACGCAGGACGAGGCCGGCAACATCCTGGTGGACCTGCCCAAGATCCTGCCGCCGCCCGCTCCCCCCGCCCCGCCCGCACCTGGATCCAGCGAGGTTCCGGACGAGCCGACGGATGCGCCGAGCGAGGAAAGCGGCGCAGCCCAGCCGCAGCATTCCTCGGCGATCACGATCAAGACCAACTCTGCCCTCGGCGCCAATTTCGGGCGCTGGGCGAACATCGCTGACACGGCGTTCGGCCGCTATTTCCTCGTGCTCGCGTGGGTGGCGCTCTACTTCGCGCTCGCCAAGGCCGAGGAGGCCCGCGCGGCAGAACGGCGCGAGGGCGAATACCGCCGCGCCGCCGAACAGGCCGAACTGCGTTCGCTGCGCTATCAGGTGAATCCGCACTTCCTGTTCAACACGCTCAATTCGCTGTCGGCGCTGGTCATGGTCGGACGGCAGGACGATGCCGAAGAGATGATCCAGACGCTGTCGACGTTCTACCGCCGCACTTTGTCAGGTGATCCCACCAACGATCTTTCGCTGGTTGACGAGATAGAGCTGCAGCGCCTTTACTTCGCGATCGAGGCAGTCCGCTTCCCCAATCGATTGCTAACGCATATCGATATTGACGAGGCCGTTCTCGATGCGAAAGTTCCGGGCATGATATTGCAACCACTCGTCGAGAATTCCGTGAAGTATGCCGTCGCCGCGACGCAGCGGCCGGTGACCATTGCCATCGAGGCGCGGCGCGAGGGTGGCCAGCTCGTCGTCGCCGTCCATGACGATGGACCCGGAGAGATGAGCGGCGAGTTGAAGATCAAGACCGAGGGCTGCGGCATCGGCCTCAACAACGTGCGCGACCGCCTGCGGGCGCGTTACGGGGAGGCTGCGACGATCTCCTACGGCAAGCGCCCGAACGGCGGTTTCGCGACGATCCTGCGCATGCCGCTGGAGGCGGGTAATGTCTGAGCCCGAAGGCGCGGCGCCCGCCGCTCCCCTGCGCACCCTGATCGTCGACGACGAGCCGCTGGCGGTCGAGCGCATGCAGGTGATCTGCTCCCGGATCGAAGGAATTTCCGTGATCGGCACGGCGAGCGACGGCCAGGCCGCGCTGCGGCTGATCGATGCGCTGACGCCTGATCTGGTGCTGCTCGACCTGACGATGCCGGAGACCGACGGGCTCACCGTGGCGCGCACGCTGGGCGGCCGGCCGGACGCTCCGGCGGTGATCTTCGTGACCGCGCACGATGAGTTCGCGGTCGAGGCGTTCGATCTCGATGCGGTGGACTATGTCCTCAAGCCGGTGGCGCCTGATCGCCTGCAGCGCGCCGTGACCCGCGTGGTGTCGCGCCGGGGCGAGCGGGCGCAGGTTCCGGCGCTCAGCCAGTGGCTCGACGAATTCTGGGTGCCGCACCGATCCGAACTGGTGCGTGTGCCCGCCGCCGAAGTCCAGCGCATCGATGCCGAGCGCGATTACGTGCGGCTGCATGTGGGGGCGCAGAGCTACCTGCTGCTCCAGACCATCACCAGTCTGGAGGAGCGCCTCGACCCCGAGCGGTTCATCCGTATCCATCGCAGCTGCATCCTGCAACGCAGCCACGTTTCGGGCTTGCGCCACGAAGGGCTTGGCGTCTGGTCGGCGGAAACGGCGGACGGAGAGGCCTTGCGGATCGGTCGAACGTATCTTCCCGGCGTAAAGAAAATGGCGGGCCGCTAAGCCCGCCATCAGGATTTTTCCGGGTCTTTTCTTCTTTTGGGACCTGGATTGATGGGGTTTAAGCCTTAGCCGCCGAGGCGGGTGTCGTCGGCCTTGTCGATCGCGGCGGCGACCTGCTGCTGCACGTTCAGGCGGGCCTGACGGTAGCACTCGGTGTCGACGTTGCTGTCGATGTGGGTGCCCGTCGTCGGGCGGCTGACGCGGCAGACGCTGCGGGCGGCCTTGTTGATGCGCTTCTGCAGCATGCCCTGCCCTTCGACGGTGCCGAGGTCGAGGTCGGCGTAGCGGACTTCGACGCTCTTGGCGAAGGCGGCCGGGGCCGAGAACAGGCCGACGGTGCAGAGGGCTGCGGCGGCGAAGATGGCGGTCTTGGGTGCGGTCTTGAACATGGTATTTTCCTCCTCACGGTGTGAGCCGTGGGGAAGAACTGTGTTCCGTCCGGCTCGATGAGTGTGATGTGCCTCACATCCGGCACACGATCACGCGAAGGTCGATTGCGGGCAGAAGTGATCCGACGAAGGCGCAGGCGGACGGACCAACGACATTTGTAATCGACGAACGACATGCAAGATGATGACGCGTCGTGCGCCACGAGCGATCGAATCGTGCGCAAGGCGGTGGCGCTGCCGCCGCGCAGTCGATAGACTGGCCGCACATGACCCCCCTGATCCTCGTATTCTGCCTCGGAATCGTCAATTTCGCCGCGCACAAGGCGCTGCTCGAAAGCAACCACCCGATGCTGATGCATGTGCCGTGGTTCTTCCAGGCGCTTGGCGGGCGGCTGAGCCTCATCGTCGAGTTCGTAATGCTGGTCGGCGTGATGATCGTCGCGGCGTCGGGGTCGACCGGCTGGGCGCTGCTCTACGCGCTCTATACCGCGCTCAACGGCGTGTCCGCCTGGCTGGTCTTCAGCGGGCGCGTTTGAAGGGAACTTCGCCGGGGAACCCTGCCCCGGCTCGGGCGCTTGTGCGGGCATGACTTCAAACGGCACATCTTCGACAAAGGTCTGGCTCGTCTGCAATGCGGCCAGTGGCAGCAACAACGACGCGGCGGTGGAGGAACTGCTCGCGGCCTTCGAGGCGGCTGGCCTCGGCCCTGACCGGGTGCTGCGCTTTCCCGACGATCCCGCCCCTCAGCCCGCCGATCTCGATGCGGCGGGCGTGGACATGCTGGCGGTATTCGGCGGTGATGGCACGACGCACTCGGTGGTCATGGAGGCCTATGGCTGGGGCGGTGCCGTGCTGGTGCTGCCGGGCGGGACGATGAACCTGCTGGCCAAGCGCATGCACGGCGACGTACCTGCGCCCGAGATCGTCGCGCGACTTTCCGGCGCGGCGCTGAGCACGTTGCGTCCGCCGGTGATCGTCTCCCGCCACGGCATCGGCCTCACCGGCGCGCTCGCCGGGCCGGGGACGGTTTGGAACGAAGTGCGCGAGGCGATGCGCGCGATGAACGTGATCGATTTCGTCGCCTCGACGCGCGAGGCGATCGCCCAGTCCGCGAACGGCCCGAAAGTCATGTGCGCCGAGGTCGGTAGTACGGAGGTCGACGGGGGACGAGAGGAAGGCTATGCCGCGATCACGGTTGTTCCCAAGGACGACGGCCTCCGAGCGAACGGCTATTATGCCGAGTCGCTGGGGGACTACGCCGGGCAAGGCATCGCCCTGCTCAACCGGAACTTTCGCGACGGCCCGCACGACGAACTTGGCCGTCACCCCAGGCTGCGGCTGGTCTGCCCCACGGGCGAGCCGATGGGCCTGCTGATAGACGGCGAGCCGTTCGACGGCGCCGCCGAGGAAATTTTCGAACTGGGCACCTGCGAGGTCGACCTGGTGACGACGAAGGAGTTCGACGGATAATGCACGGCAAGACGGCCTCGATGTACAACGGTCCGTTGCGGTTGTTCCACCTGAGCGACATCCATTTCGGGTTGGTCGATCAGCAGGCCATCGACTGGGCCAAGGCCTGCATCGATCGTGAGATGCCGCATGCCGTCGCGATCACCGGCGACCTGACCATGCGTGCCCGCCACCCCGAATTCCAGGCCGCGTGCGAGTGGATTCAGGGGCTCGACGTGCCGGTGACGGTCGAGGTGGGCAACCACGACATCCCCTACTTCAACCTCTACCAGCGTTTCTTCGACCCCTACCGCCGGTTCAAGGCGATCGAGCGGATGGTCGAGACCCAGCTGGACCTGCCCAACCTCGCCATCGTGCCGCTGCGCACGACCACGCGCGCGCAGTATCAGCGCTTCCCTTGGTCGAATGGCTGGGTGACCGATCATGCCCTGAAGCAGACGCTGGCGCAGATCGACGCCCTGCCCGAAGGCACGCGCGTCCTCGTCACCTGCCACCACCCGCTGCCCGAGCGCCGCGCGGACGGTAAGCTGCTGACCATCAACGGCACCCGCACGATGGAAGTGCTGGCCGGGCGCAAGGTCATGGCGGTGCTCTCGGGCCATATCCACGACCCGTTCGACCTGACCGAGCAGACGCCCGCCGGGCCGCTGCGGATGATCGGTGCGGGCACGCTGTCGAAGCGCATCCGCTCCACCCCGCCTAGCTTCAACGAGATCGTGATCGACGGCGACCAGATCCGGGTGACCGCGCGCAATCTCGAGAAGGTGCCGACCCCGGCGATGCAGATCGACGAAGTGCCGGAAAACGCTCTCCCCCCGCGCGAACCCGGCGAGCCGGTGTCGCCGGTCGGCAAGGTGCCGCCGGTCGATCCGCCGGTGCATTGATAGCTGGAGCTTTCCTCAAGCTCAGCCGTGACCCTTCGACAAGCTCAGGGTGAGCGGAGGTAGTTTAAACCTCTCGGCGAAGGGCGTTATAAACCTCCCACCCGCTCATCCTGAGCTTGTCGAAGGATGGGAGGAGGCACCATCGCCCTCCCCGCGCGCGATCAGATCGCCTTTTCGCGCAAGTCCTGCATCGCGCCGTAATCGTTGCGCGCACGGTCGCAGGCGGCTTCGGAACCACGCTGGCAGTCGCGGGTGTTCTTCTCGTAGCTGCGGTTGAGCTTGCCCAGTTCCTCATCCCGCTTGCGCAGGGCGCGACCGCGCTTTTCGTCGGATTCGGACTGGCTGGTGGTGGTCCAGTCCACCGCCTTGCCCGCCACGCGTACCGGGGCGGTGACGATGCTGGCGGCGGTGCGCACGCAGCCCGAGAGCATCGGCAGGGCCATCAGCACGGCGACAGAGAGGACAATTCGTTTCACCACGCCAATTTCACACGCGCCGGATGATAGCGCAATGAACAATCGCCTCTAAAACGCCGGACTACAAACGACAGGGGCCGCTCCCTTGCGGAAGCGGCCCCATGGTTTCACGTGGAACGCCTGAAAGGATCAGGCGGTCTCGGCGGTGTCGTAGTACTTGGGCGCGTGCTCGTTGAGGATCGCGAGGATCTTCTTGAGCGCGGCCTGCTCGTCGGTCTTTTCCATTGCCGCGAGTTCGCGGGCCAGGCGCGACGAAGCGGCTTCGAAGATCTGACGCTCCGAATAGCTCTGTTCGGGCTGGTCGTCGGCGCGGAACAGGTCGCGGGTCACTTCTGCGATCGACACGAGGTCGCCCGAGTTGATCTTCGCTTCGTATTCCTGGGCACGGCGCGACCACATGGTGCGCTTCACCTTGGGCTTGCCCTTGAGGGTATCGAGCGCTTCGCGCAGGGTCTTGTCCGAAGACAACTTGCGCATGCCGATCGATTCGACCTTGTTGACGGGAACGCGCAGGGTCATGCGCTCTTTCTCGAACCGCAACACGTAAAGCTCGAGCTGCATCCCGGCGATTTCCTGCTTCTGCAGCTCAATAACCCGACCAACACCGTGCTTCGGGTAAACGACGTAATCTCCAACATCGAATGCATCGATCCTGGTTGCCATGTATCGTCCTTTCACCTGCAGGGTTCCAGTTTGTTCAAATCGGGAGATAACCGGGGGTGCGACAGGGAGACGAATCGTCTCCGCGCCCGGTCAGATCACTCTCCCAACCGTCTGCTTTCGAACCCTGCCTCGCAATGAAAATGCCTGCCGAACGAGCAGAAGGCTCGGGCAGTTGAACGATTATATAGCAGCAATATGCCAAAAAATCCAGAGGCGCGTAAACGTTTCCGTTTCGCGCCTCATGGGTCTTCCGTGGCTCTGTTGCACAAAGCGCAAACCACGGGAATCTGCGGGTTTTGATCGGCGAGCCTCAGGCCCGCCGCAGCAGGATCAGTCGCCTTCGCCGGGTTCGGGCGAGAAATACTTTTCGAACTTGCCTTCCTCGCCCTTCATCGCGTCGGCATCGTCCGGCGCGTCCTTGCGGGTGGTGAGGTTGGGCCATTCCGCCGAATACTTGGCGTTGATCTCCATCCACTGCTCAAGGCCGCTCTCGGTGTCGGGCAGGATCGCTTCCGCCGGGCATTCGGGCTCGCACACGCCGCAGTCGATGCATTCGCTGGGGTTGATGACCAGCATGTTCTCGCCTTCGTAGAAGCAGTCCACGGGGCAGACTTCCACGCAGTCCGTGTACTTGCACCTGATGCAGGCGTCGGTGACGACATACGTCATGAGTGCGGTATCCTTCCTTCAGGCGTCATTCGATTCGGGCGCAGCTATGGGATCGACGGGCCTGCCGTCAAGCACTCTGTAGCAGCTGACAGCTTCGCTATAGGGTCCGCGCCGTTCGGGCAAGGATAGGACTTCTATCACCCGCACGCCTCCAGCTATCGGAAGCGTCAGCACGTCGCCCGCCGCGATCTTCTGGTGGGCGCGGTCGATGCGGCGGCCATTGAGCCGCATGTGGCCCTCTTCGGCCAGCGTCTGCGCGACCGGCCGGGTCCTGGCGAGGCGCAGGAACCACAGCAGCTTGTCGACGCGCATCCCTGTCGCCATCGGTCCTCCCTAACGCACCCGGCCTACCGCACCATGTCCGCAAGCGCCGCGAAGGCGCCGTCGCGCCGTACCGGAGCCGCGCGCTCGGGCTCGGCCTGGCGGCGGGGCGGACGCCAGCGCCAGCGCACCGGGGCGGGCGGCCCGTGCTGTCCTTCCGCCAGCGCGCGCGGCATCAGCGGCTGGAATCCGCCGAGCCGGAGCAGCCGCGCATAGCTGGAGGTCGTCAGTCCCATCGAGACCGCCCGCGCCGGATCGAGCGCGAAGCTGCCGCGCTTTTCCGCCGCACGAAGTTCATGCGCTTCGCGCAGCAGCTTCTCGGCCATGTCGAGGCGCAGCAATTGCTTGCCCAGCGCGCGGTAGCCGGGCGGCGGGCGGTGGTTTCCGGCAGGCAGCACCGGCGGCATGTCGGGAGCGGGCGCTCCGCCCTCCTTCTTGCCCGAAACTTTCGCCAGCTGCCGCCACAGCGCGATGACCGGCGTGCGCAGCATGGCGGGCACGAAGAGGTCGAGCGCCCCTACCCTCACGCCCAGCCGCGCCAGCATCGTGCGGCGCTGCTTGTCGAGTCGGTCCAGCCCCGATTCCTCGCGCGGGGTCATGCCGCCGCGCTCGACCAGGGTGATGAGCAGCGCGCGCAAGTCCGACCCGGCGTCGGTCGCGCGGCTTGCCTCGTCCAATTTGGCGAGCGGGGCGAGCGGCTTCAGCGCCGCCTCCAGCCACACTTCCAGCGCGGCGACGAGCGCCTTGCGCGACACGTCGGGCACGGCATCGAGCGCGCGGTCGGGCACCATCACCGGCGTCAGCAGCGAGCGGCCGGGCGCGAGGCTCGCCAGCTTCTGCCCGTCCCAGACAAGCGCGCCGTCGGCCAGGGTGATCGCGGCGGTGCCTTCGTGAATGCCCGTGACCAGCGCATCGGCACGCGTGCCGAGCAGCGTGGACAAGTGCCTTTCCGCCGCCGCCAGCAGCAGCTTGCGATCAGACAGGCGCGCGCCGGGATCGACCTGGAAGGTGAAGCCGCGCAGCGAGCCGATGTGCTCGCCCTCGACCAGCACTTCCTCGTCTTCCAGCCGGACCGAGAGCAGTCCGGTATCCGGTCCCAGCTTCTTCATCAGAACGGCCGTCCTGCGGTTGATGAATCGTTCCGTCAGCTTTCCGTGAAGTGCGTCCGAAAGTCGAGCCTCAACCGCACGGGCGCGGGCGGCCATTTCGTCGCGCGCGAGTACCCAATCGGGACGCTGGGCGATGTAGGCCCACGAACGGATCGCGGCGATGCGGCCCTGCAGCGTGTCGATGTCGCCGCCGGTGCGGTCCAGTTGCGCGATCTGCCCGGCGACGAAATCGGCCCCGAGTTCGCCGCTGCGGAGGTCCTGCCACAGCCGCGCGACGAAGCGCGAATGCGTCTCCACGCCCTGCTGGCGGAAGTCGGGAAGGCGGCACACGTCCCAGAAGCGGCGTACCTGACCGAATCCGCGAACGGTGTCGGCCACCGGCCCCTCGTCCGCGAGGCGCTTGAGCACGGCAAGGTCGATGGCCTCGGGCGCAGGCGCGAGTTCGGGGCGCAGCGGCGGCGTCTCGAGGTCGGCGATCAGGGTGGCGAGGCTGTCGAAGCGGGGCTCCGGCTCGCGCCAGAACAGCTTGGTCAGCGGCGCGAAACGGTGTTCCTCGATCGCGTAGATTTCTTCCGGATCGAATTCGGAATCGTGGCCGCCCGTTCCCGTCAGCGTGCCGAAGCTGCCGTCCTTCTGGTGGCGCCCTGCCCGCCCGGCGATCTGCGCCATCTCGGGCGGCGTCAGGCGGCGGTGGCGGCGGCCGTCGTACTTGGAGAGGCCCGCGAAGGCGACATGCTCGACATCGAGGTTGAGGCCCATGCCGATCGCGTCGGTGGCGACGAGGTAGTCCACCTCCCCCGACTGGTAGAGCGCGACTTGCGCATTGCGCGTCTGCGGGCTGAGCGCACCCATCACCACCGCCGCGCCGCCTCGGAACCGGCGCAGCATTTCGGCGATGGCATAGACCTGCTCGGTCGAGAAGGCGACGATGGCGCTACGGGGCGGCACGCGGCTGAGCTTCTTCGCGCCCGCGTGAGTCAGGGTGGAGAAGCGCGGGCGGGTGACGACCTCCACCCCGGGCACCAGCGCCTTCACCAGCGGCTCGGCGGTAGAGGAGCCGAGGATCATCGTCTCCTCCCTGCCCCGTGCGTGCAGCAGGCGATCGGTGAAGACATGGCCGCGCTCGCGATCCGCCGCCAGTTGCGCCTCGTCGATGGCGACGAAGGCCATCGAGCGTTCGCTCACCGGCATCGCCTCGGCCGTGCAGAGCAGATAGCGGGCGTTCTTCGGCTCGATCCGCTCCTCGCCGGTGATGAGCGCGACGCTGGCCTCGCCCTTGATCTTGACCACGCGGTCGTAGACCTCGCGCGCCAATAGGCGCAGCGGGAAGCCGATCATGCCGCTGGAGTGGGCGCACATCCGCTCTATCGCGAGGTGTGTCTTGCCGGTGTTGGTCGGGCCAAGCACCGCCTTCACCGCGCCGGGAGCGTCCTTTAATGCCGAGCCGTTCCGGTGCTGAACCATTATGCCGGTGAATGTGGCACCGCAGCCCGCCGCTCGCAAGACTCGGGGTATCCCGCAGACCCCCCTGAATCCACAGTCTTAGGATGTTCGTAACCTTGTTCGGGCAGGGAAATTGCGCGAGGTCCGCCGCCGCGGACCAAAGGGTTGCAACGAAGGAACCGCGCGAAGGTGTTGAAGCCGCAGCAGCGCGATCGCAAGGATCGCGCTGAAACTCAGAAACTGGACGGGCTGACGCCTGCGGCCACGCGGCGCGACGATGCCGTGCTTCTGGTGTTTCCCGCCGAGCAAGGCCGTTCTCGGCCAGCGGTCCCGGATCAGGTCCGGGACGACGAAGCTTCACCCCGCCCTTCCCTGCGCGCCCGGGTCGAGAACTGGTGCTACCGCATCGAGCTGGCGCCCGACCTTGCCGCCGACATCGGCAGCCGCAAGTGGCTGCGCGGGCTCGCCACGATGCTGGGCCTCAGCGGCGCGGCGCTGGCCCTGCTCCCCGGTTTCAGCGCGGTCGAGGCTGCGGCGACGATGCCGCTGGACGCCAGCCAGCAGGGCGAATTCCGCAGCCAGTCGATCGCCCCGCTCGCTCTCGGCGCCGACACCGGCCGCCACATGGGCGCGACGCCGCTGGTCAGCCCGCTGACCGGCGTGCCCGAGCGGCCGACCGTGCAACTGACCTCGACGCTGGGACACGGCGACACCCTCCCCGGCCTGCTCCAGCGCGCGGGACTGGGATCGGCCGAGGTGGCGCAAGTGACGCAGCTTGTCGGCCAGGTCGTGCCGGCCGGAGAGATCGGTTCGGGCACGCAGTTCGACATCACGCTGGGCCGCCGTCCCGCCGAGGGCGCGGCGCGGGCGCTCGATTCGCTGTCGTTCCGGGCGCGCTTCGACCTCGATCTTTCCATCGAGCGCGGTGCCGGTGGTCTGATGGCGGTGCGCCATCCGATCCGGGTCGACGAGACCCCGCTGCGCATTCGCGGCACGGTAGGCTCCAGCCTCTACCGCTCGGCGCGCAATGCCGGGGCGCCGGTGGGGGCGATCCAGTCGTACTTGCGCGCGGTGGACAAGTATCTCAGCCTCGACAGCGACCTGCGCTCGGGCGACGAATTCGACATGATCCTGTCCTACAAACGCTCGGCCAAGGGCGAGCGTGAGGTGGGCGACCTGCTCTATGCAGGCGTCGCGCGGGGCGGGAAGCCGCAACTGCAGCTGATGCGCTGGGGCAACGACGGGCAGATGTTCGCCGCCAGCTCCATCGGCCAGCCGCGCGCGGTGCCGATCGGCCAGCCGGTGGCGAGCACGCGGATCACTTCGCCTTATGGCGGGCGGCGCCATCCAATCCTGGGCTACGTGCGGATGCATGCCGGTATCGACTTCGGCGCGCCTTATGGAGCGCCGATCTATGCGGTGGCGGACGGCGTGGTGACCTTCGCCGGGCGGCATGGCGGGCACGGCAACTACGTGCGGCTGCAGCACGGCGGCGGTCTCGGCACCGGCTACGGCCACATGAGCCGCATCGCCGTCAGCAATGGTACGCATGTGCGAGCCGGGCAGGTGATCGGCTATGTGGGCTCCACCGGGCTTTCGACGGGACCGCATCTGCACTTCGAGGCCTATCGCGGCGGGCGCACCATCAACCCGGCGGGAATCGCGGTGATCCAGCGGCCCGAGATCGACGGGCGCGAGCGCGATGCCTTCAAGGCCCGGCTCAACGCGCTGCTGGGCGTGACTCCGGGCGCGGCGCTGGGATCGATCGAGCCGGTGGCGAGCGATCCGGTCGAGACCACGCGCGAGATCGACAAGCTGGGGCGCTGATGCCCTATCCTCCCCGTTGCGCAGCAATGGGGAGGGGGACCGCCGACGAAGTCGGAGGTGGAGGGGAGCCGGGCCCCGCCGTC
>NZ_BAAILP010000252.1:11779-20026 GCF_054589055.1 Novosphingobium sp. 11B
GCCCCCGCCTTCGTTTTCCGGCAATCACCCCGCCATGACCGGCACATATCCCCACACCCGCCTCCGCCGTACCCGCGCCACCGCCTGGAGCCGCGCGCTCCATCGCGAGACGGTGCTGACCCCGGCGGACCTCATCTGGCCCCTCTTCATCACCGAGGGCGAAGGCGTCGAACATCCCGTGGCCGCGCTGCCGGGCGTGTCGCGCTGGTCGGTGGACCTCATCGTCGAGCGGGCGAAGGAAGCGGTGGACCTTGGCATCCCGGTGCTCGCGCTGTTCCCGCACACCCAGCCCGATCGCCGTAGCGAGGACGGGGCCGAGGCGCTCAACCCGGACAACCTGATGTGCCGCGCGATCCGCGCGATCCGGGCGGAACTGGGCGATAAAATCGGCCTGCTCACCGACGTGGCGCTCGATCCCTATACCAGCCACGGACAGGACGGGCTGATCGACGATGCGGGCTACGTCCTCAACGACCAGACGGTCGAGGCACTGGTCGGCCAGTCGCTCAACCAGGCCAACGCGGGCGCGGACATCATCGCCCCATCGGACATGATGGACGGCCGCATCGCCGCGATCCGCGACGCGCTGGAGGACGCGGGCCATATCAACGTCCAGATCATGAGCTACGCCGCCAAGTACGCTTCGGCGTTCTACGGCCCGTTCCGCGACGCGGTCGGTTCGCGCGGGCTGCTCAAGGGCGACAAGAAGACCTACCAGATGGACCCCGGCAACACCGAGGAAGCGCTGCGCGAAGTCGAGATGGACCTCGCCGAGGGCGCCGACACGGTGATGGTGAAGCCTGGCCTGCCTTACCTCGACATCATCCGCCGGGTGAAGGACACGTTCGAGGTGCCCGTCTTCGCCTATCAGGTGTCCGGCGAGTACGCGATGATCGAGCATGCGGTCGCGGCGGGCGCGGCGGATCGCGATGCCATGGTGCTGGAGACGCTGACCGCCTTCAAGCGCGCCGGCGCCTCGGGCGTGCTGACATATCACGCTGCCCATGCGGCGCGGCTGCTGCGTGGTTAGGATCGAGACCGACCGCCTGATCCTGCGCGACTGGGGTGAGGGCGACATTACGCGCTTCGCCGAGGGCACCAATACGCCCGCCGTCATGCGCCACCTCGGCGGGGTGATGGACGATGCCAAGGTGGCGCTGTTCGAGGAGCGCGTGCTGGGTTTCCAGAACCGTCTCGGCCACACCTTCTGGATCGTCGAGCGCAAGGACGACGGCGCGGTGCTCGGCTTCTGCGGCCTCAAGGTGATCGATGCGCCGGGGGCGACGTTCCTCGGCGAGATGGAGATCGGCTGGCGGTTCCGTGAGGATTCCTGGGGGCAGGGCTATGCCAAGGAAGCGGCCATCGCCTCGCTCGATGCCGGGTTCGGCCGGTTCGGGGCGGCGGAGATCTTCGCCATCACCAACATCGAGAACACCGCCAGCTGGGGCCTGATGCTGCGCCTCGGCATGGTGCGGCGCGCGGAACTGGACTTCGTCGATGCGCGGTTCGAGCCGCCGGTGGGCGATACGATCGTCCATTCGATCACCGCCGAGGCGTGGCGGAGCATTGGGCGCGCGGGGCGCTAACCGTAGGTCATCACCACACACTTCGTCATTGCAAGCGCAGCGAAGCAATCCAAGGCGGCGCCAAACTGCCCTGGATTGCTTCGCTGCGCTTGCAATGACGAGTGAAGGTCTATCCTTCCCTGCCGGCACCACGTACCTGTCTTGCCGCAATGACCGACACCGCCGAGCACATGCTGCAAACCGCACGGACAACCCCGCCGCGCCGCGGGCTGTTCGTCGCCACCATCCTCGTCGGCAGTTTCCTGCTGTTCCTCGTCCAGCCGATGGTGGCGCGCATGGCGCTGCCCCGGCTCGGAGGCGCGCCGAACGTGTGGAACAGCGCGATGCTGGTCTATCAGGCGCTGCTGCTGGCCGGATACGCCTATGCTCACTGGCTCGGCCGGTTCGCGCTGAAGCGGCAGGCGATGATTCACCTCGCGTTGCTGCTGGTCGCCGCGCTGACCTTGCCGGTGGGCCTGATCGACATGCCGCGCATCGCCGGGCTGCCCGAGGCCGCATGGGTGCCATTGCTGCTGGGCGCGAGCATCGGCCCGGTATTCTTCGTCGTCTCCGCGCAGGCGCCGCTGATGCAGCGCTGGTTCGCCGCTGCGCCCGAAGCGGGTGCACCTTGGGCGCTTTACGCCGCCTCAAACTTGGGCAGCTTCGCAGGGCTGATCGCCTATCCGCTGCTGGCCGAGCCGTTGCTGAGCGTGCGCTTGCAGAGCCTCGCGTGGTCGGGCGGCTTTGCGGTGCTGGTGCTGCTGATCGCGCTGGCCGGATTCAGCCGCCGCAATACCCCTGCGCCGATCGCACAGGCCCACGCTTCGGAGCGCATCCCCGGCCGCACCATCGGCCTGTGGCTGCTGCTGTCGGCAGTACCCTCGGGGCTGATGCTCTCGACCACCACGCATCTCACCACCGACATCTTCGCGATGCCGCTGCTCTGGGTGATCCCGCTCGGGCTCTACCTGCTGAGCTTCGTGATCGCGTTCTCCGACCGGCGCGGGCCGGCCACCGTCGTCAGCCGCGTGGCGCCGGTGGTGGTGCTGTTCATGGGCAGCTACGCGATGCTGTCGAACGGGTCGGGCACCCTGTGGGCCGTGGCGGGCACCTGCCTGCTGCTGCTCTGCGTGGCGACGACGCTGCACGCGCGGCTCTATGACCTGAGGCCGGGAGAGGCGCAGCTTACCCGCTTCTACCTCGTCATGTCGGCGGGCGGAGCGCTGGGCGGCGTGTTCACCGCGCTGATCGCGCCGCTGGTGTTCGACTGGGCCTGGGAGCACCCCCTGCTGGTCCTCGCCGCCGCGTTGCTCATGCCGCTGCGCCCGCTGCTGAACTGGCGCGACAACGCCGACATGGAGCCCGGCATGGCGCGCATCGCGCTCGGCGTGGTGCTGGCCTTCGCAGGCTTCCTCGGCTGGGAGCTGCTGCAGACCGTGCTGGACCCCGAGGAGGCGCTGTTCAGCCTGATGCTGACGGTGTTCCTCGTCGGCGTGGGGGTAATGGTCATGGCATGGCGCGGGGCCTTCGCGCTTGTCCTGCTGATCGGCATGGTCGGACAGGGCGGCCTGTGGACCGTGCGCGCCACACTGGAAGGCGAGCGCACCCGCAGCTATTTCGGCATCTATACCCTGCGCGACGACGCCGAAGGCCGGTTCCGCACGCTGGCGCACGGCACGACGCTGCACGGCATGCAGGCGCTCGATCCCGCGCATGCCCGCGACGCGCTGACCTATTACGGACCCGGCTCGGGGATTGCGCTCGCGCTGGCGGCAGTACCCGCCATCGAGGGGCCGCAGGCGCGCGTCGGCGTCGTCGGGCTCGGCACCGGCTCGCTCGCCTGCCGCTCGCAGCGGGGGCAGGACTGGACCTTCTTCGAGATCGATCCGGTCGTGCTGCGCTTCTCCACGACGCGGCAGTTCACCTTCCTCAAGGACTGCACCCCGAAGGCCCGCGTGGTGATCGGCGATGCCCGGCTGGAACTGGCACACGTCGCGCCGCGCAGCTTCGAGGTGCTGGTGATCGACGCCTTCTCCTCCGACGCGATCCCCATGCACCTGCTGACGACCGAGGCGCTGGCGGTCTACCGCCGCGCGCTGACGCCGGGGGGTCTGCTGATCCTGCACATCTCCAACCGCTACATCGACCTTGCGCCGGTGGTCGGCGCCAATGCGCGAGCGAGCGCGCTCATGGCGCTTTCGCGGCTGGACTTTCCCGAGGACGAAGTGCGCTACACCCCCTCGCGTTGGATCGCGCTTTCGGCGGATCGGGCCGTGCTCGACAGGCTTGCAAGGCAGCGCCCCGATGCCCCATGGAGCAAGCTTGAAGAACGGGCGCCGGAACCCTGGACGGACGATCACGCTTCCATCCTGCCGTATGTCCGCTGGAGCAGGCTGACGGGGAATCCATGACCGACCGTAACGACATCACAATCGCGCCTTTCAACGGCAAGGCGCCGCGCATCCATTCCAGCGCCTTCATCGCGCCCGGCTGCCGCATCATCGGCGATGTCGAGATCGGCGCCGACGCCAGCATCTGGTACAACTGCGTGATCCGCGCCGACATCAACCGCGTGGTCATCGGTGCGCGCACCAACATCCAGGACGGCACCGTCGTCCATTGCGACAGCCCCAAACCGCATCGCCCCGAAGGCTACGCGACGATCATCGGCGAGGACGTGCTGATCGGCCACATGGTCATGCTGCACGGCTGCACGCTGGAAGACCGCGCCTTCATCGGCCTCGGCGCGATCGTGATGGACGGCTCCTATGTCGAGAGCGACGGCATGCTGGCGGCGGGCTCGCAGCTCACCGGCAAGCGCATCGGTGCTCGCCAGCTCTGGATGGGCCGCCCGGCAAAGTACCTGCGCGATCTGACCGACGAGGCCGTTGTCGCCAACCAGGCGGGCGTGAAGGGCTATGTCCTCAATGGCCGCCTGCATGCCGAGGCGCTCGGGCTGAAGGGCTGATGGCGCGGCCCAGGGCGATGCTGCCCGATGCCGAGGCGCTGCGAGCGCTGGTCGATGCGGAAGGAGCCCTGGCCCTGCGCGTAACCCCGGGCGCCAAAGTCGAAGCGTTGGAAATCGCCGGGAACCGCCTCACCGCCAAAGTCCGCGCAAAGCCGGAGGACGGCAAGGCCAACGCCGCCGTGCGCGACCTGCTCGCCCGCGCGCTGGGCGTGGCGCCTTCGCGGCTGGAACTGCTGCGCGGCGCAACATCGCGTGAGAAGCAGTTCCGGGTGAACTGATGCGGGTTCCTCCCCGAGCTTGTCTCGGGGAGGGGGACCGCCGCCGCAGGCGGTGGTGGAGGGGGAGGAGGCGGGAAATTCCCCCTCCGTCACCGACTTCGTCGGCGCCACCTCCCCGAGCAAGCTCAGGGAGGAACACGGACCTACCGCCCCATCCCGCGCGCCAGCCTGCCGAGCACTTCGCGCATCGACGCCGCGATTTCCGCAGGCTCAGGCGCGACGTCGGTGATGGCGCGCTCCATCGCCTCGGCCCACTGGTTCGCCGTCAGCGCCTCGATGGTAAAGGGCGCGTGCAGGCTCACCATGCAGCGGCCGGGGTTCTCCTCGAACCAGTCGCGCGGGCCGCCTGCCCAACCGGCGAGGAATTTCGGCAGCGAGGCCCGCATCGGCGCCAGATCGGCCGCATGCATCGCGCGCAACTCGGCATAGGCCGGGTCGCTGTCCATCAGGTCGTAGAAGCGGTTGGCGATCGCCTCGAACACCGGCGCGCCGCCGAGGCGATGGTAGGGGGTGTCCGGCACGGGGGAGGGCTGTTCCATGCTGCCCCTCTAGCGCATCGTCCGCACGCACGCATTGATCGCGGTCAATCGCGGATCAGGGCGCGCAAAGTCTCGATGCGGTCGGCCTCGTGCGCGGGCTTGTCGGCGCGGATGCGGCTGATGCGGGGGAAACGCATGGCGACGCCGGACTTGTGGCGCTTGCTGGCGTGGACCGAATCGAAGGCGACCTCGAACACCAGCGACTTGTCCGTCTCACGCACCGGGCCGAAGCGGCCCACGGTGTGGTTGCGCACATGCCGGTCGAGCCATTTCAGCTCCTCGTCGGTGAAACCGAAGTAGGCCTTGCCCACCGGCAGCAGTTCCGCGCCGACATCGGGATCGCCGTCCCAGCAGCCGAAGGTGTAGTCCGAATAGAACGAGCTTCGCTTGCCCGAGCCGCGCTGGGCATACATCAGCACGCAGTCGATCAGCAGCGGGTCGCGCTTCCACTTGTACCACAGCCCGGTCTTGCGCCCCGCGACATAGGGACTGTCTCGCCGTTTGAGCATTACCCCCTCGATCGCATCGTCTCGCGCGCGTTCGCGGATGGCGGACAGGTCGGCGAAGTCGGCGGCGGGGATTACGGTGGAGATGTCGAACCGGTCGGCGGGCAGGCGCGGAAGCAGCGCCTCCAGCGCGGCGCGGCGCTGACTCCAGGGGAGGGGGCGCAAGTCCTGCCCCTCCAGGATCAGCACGTCGTAGAGGCGCACGAAGGCGGGATATTCCTCGCGCATCTTCTTCGAGACGGTCTTGCGACCGAGGCGTTGTTGCAGCGCGTTGAAGCTGGCCGCGCCGCCCTCTTCGCCGCCCTGATGGGCACCGCGTACCAGCAGTTCGCCGTCCAGCACGCCGTCGATATGCAGCGCCTCGGCGACCTCGGGGAAAGTGGCGGAAATGTCGTCGCCGGAGCGGGAATAGACGCGCGTTTCTCCGCCCGCCCGAACCACCTGCACGCGGATGCCGTCCCACTTCCATTCGGCGGCATAGTCGGCCAGATCGACCTCCGTGTCCTCCAGCCCGTGCGCCAGCATGAAGGGCCGGAACAGCGGCAGATCTTCGGAATTGGGAGGCTCGGCACCGTGCGCGGCCCAGTCGAACAGCGGGGCATAAGGCGGCGTCTGGCCGTGCCAGTGCTCCTCCACATCCTCCACCGCGACGTCGAAAGCCTGCGCGAAAGCCGTCTTGGCGAGACGCGCCGAAATGCCGATGCGCATCGCGCCGGTGGCCAGCTTGAGCAGGGCATAGCGGCCGTTCGCATCCAGCCGGTCGAGCAGCTTCGGCAGTTCCACCATGACGTTGGCGCGCGTCATGCGGGAAAGCGCATCCACCGCCTCGGACACCGTAGGCGGGGAGGGTGCCTCCGCCGGTTCGGGCCAGAGCAGGCTGGCGGTCTCTGCGGAATCGCCCACGTATTCGCGGCTGAGCGTCCAGAGTACCGGGTCGATCCGCTCGGTCAGGAGATTGCGGATGGTCGAACTCTTCACCGCCGGGAAATCGAGCCCATCGGTCAGCGCGGCAAGCGCCCAGCCGCGATCCGGATCGGGCGTGTCGCGCAGGTAGTCGGCCAGCAGCTTGAGCTTGGCGTTGCGGCTGCGGGTGTAGACCAGCGCGTCGAGAAGGGCGGCGAAGTGTTCCATCAGGAAAGAGAAGTTCTGGGGCCATCGCCCCAGACCCCCATAGCGTCGAGGTCGCGCGCGCAGCCTCGTTTCGCGCTCACTTCGAGCCGGGAGACAAATGGCCTGCGGCGCCAAGTGGGGCTGAGGCGGCTGCGCGCACGACGACGACAGTAAAGGGGGCTGGGGCGCCGATAAGCTCTGGGGCCCCAGGACTTCTCTTCAATCATCTTCATCCTCATACCCCACCAGAGCCAGCGCCCGCGCCTTCCTCTGGTTCAGCTCGCACCAGCGCAGCATGGCTTCCTCGCGCCCGTGCGTGATCCATGTCTCGGCGGGGTTCACGTCCACCACGGTCTGCGTCAGTTCGTCCCAGTCGGCGTGGTCGGAGATCACCAGCGGCAGTTCCACCATCCGCTGCCGCGCGCGCTGGCGCACCCGCATCCAGCCGGAGGCCATCGCCGTGATCGGATCGGGCAGGCGGCGGCTCCACCGGTCGTTGAGCGCCGAGGGCGGGGCGACGATCACCGCGCCGGTGAGTTGCTCCTTGCTAGCATCCGACACCAGCCGCAGGTCGCCCAGATCGACGCCCCATTCTTCATACAGTCGGCACATCCGCTCCATCGCGCCGTGGAGCCAGATCGTGTCCTGGTGCCCGGCGCGGCGCAGTTCGGCGATCAGGCGTTGGGCCTTGCCCAGCGCATAGGCGCCGACGAGCACGCAGCGCTCCGGATTGGCGGCGAGGGCGGAGAGCAGCTTGGCGATCTCCTCCTCCACCGGTGGGTGGCGGAAGACGGGCAGGCCGAAGGTCGCCTCGGTGACGAGCACGTCGCAAGGGGTGACCTCAAAGGGCGGGCAGGTGGGATCGGCGCGGCGCTTGAAGTCGCCGGTGACGATGATCCGCTCGCCCGCGTGTTCGAGCAGTATCTGCGCGGAGCCGAGGACGTGTCCGGCGGGAATCCAGGTGGCGTGGACTTTGCCCGGCAGGGCGATGCGGGTTCCGTAGGGGACGGGCACCGCGCCTTCCTCGGTGGCGTAGCGCAGTTTCATGATGGCGAGGGTTTCGGGGGCGGCGAACGTCGCGCCATGGCCGCCGCGGGCGTGGTCAGCATGGCCGTGCGTTACCAGCGCGCGATCGACGGGGCGGGCCGGGTCGATCCAGCAGTCGGCGGGGACGACGTGGATGCCCCAGGGTTCGGGTCTTATCCAGGAGAAATCGCGGGGCATGGATAGCAGAAGAGGCCGGGAACCCGTGTGGTTCCCGGCCTCTTCATTCTCAAGCCC
>NZ_BAAILP010000252.1:20144-23672 GCF_054589055.1 Novosphingobium sp. 11B
GGACCGCTGGCCCCTTGGTACCCAACTCACGTCAGGGCGCCCTTCTGCCAACGCGTGCCTAAAGACAGCTACCGGTCCCAGCCTTCGCTGGGATGACGGCGCGTTTTATGGGCCTCAGGTTACCGGCCTCAATCGTCGGCGTTGGTATCCGCCTGCGGACCGGGCTTCTTCGCCCGCTTCACCGGCACCTTCTTCTTCGTCTTGGACACCTTGGGTGCCGAGGGAGTCAGTTCGAAGTTCAGCGCGTTCTCCTTGACCGAGACGTGCACTTCGCCGCCGTGGGCCAGCTTGCCGAACAGCAGTTCTTCCGCCAGCGGCTGCTTGACCTTCTCCTGGATCACGCGGCCCATCGGGCGCGCGCCGTAGAGCTTGTCGTAGCCCTTGTCGCCCAGCCAGCTGCGCGCATCCGAATCGAACTGGATGTGGACGTTCTGGTCGGCCAACTGCAGTTCCAGCTGGAGGATGAACTTGTCCACGACCCGGCTGATGGTGTCCTTGGCGAGGTAGGCGAAGGGCACGATCGCATCGAGGCGGTTGCGGAATTCGGGGGTGAACATCTGCTTCACCGCTTCCTCGCCGGCATCCTCCTTCGAGGTGTCGCCGAAGCCGATGCCCTGCTTGGCCATGTCCGACGCGCCCGCGTTGGTGGTCATGATGAGCACCACGTTGCGGAAATCGACGGTCTTGCCGTGGTGATCGGTCAGGCGGCCGTTGTCCATCACCTGCAGCAGGATGTTGAACAGGTCGGGGTGCGCCTTCTCGATCTCGTCGAGCAGAAGGACGCAGTGCGGGTTCTGGTCGATCGCGTCGGTCAGAAGGCCGCCCTGATCGAAGCCGACATAGCCCGGAGGCGCACCGATCAGGCGGCTGACCGAGTGACGCTCCATATATTCGGACATGTCGAAGCGCTTCAGCTCGATGCCCATGATGCTGGCGAGCTGACGGGCCACTTCGGTCTTGCCGACACCCGTAGGCCCGCTGAACAGGAACGAGCCGATCGGCTTGTCCGGATCGCGCAGGCCAGCGCGGCTCAGCTTCATCGCGGTGGCGAGGAGGCCGATCGCCTTGTCCTGGCCGAACACCACGCGCTTCAGGTCACGTTCGAGGTTCTCCAGCGCCTTCTTGTCGTCGGACGAGACCGACTTGGGCGGGATGCGGGCCATCGTCGCGATGACCTGCTCGATCTCGCGCGCGGTAATGGTCTTCTTGCGGCGGCTGGGCGGCAGCAGCATCTGCATCGCGCCCACTTCGTCGATCACGTCGATCGCCTTGTCGGGCAGCTTGCGGTCGTTGATGTAGCGGGCCGAAAGCTCCACGGCGGTCTTGATCGCATCGGGCGTGTACTTGACGCGGTGGTGATCCTCGAACGCGCTGCGCAGACCCTTGAGAATCTTGATCGTGTCCTCGATCGTCGGCTCGTTCACGTCGATCTTCTGGAACCGGCGCAGCAGGGCGCGGTCCTTCTCGAAGTGGTTGCGGAACTCCTTGTAGGTGGTCGAGCCGATGCAGCGGATCGTGCCGCCCGACAGCGCGGGCTTCAGCAGGTTCGAGGCGTCCATCGCGCCGCCGCTGGTCGCGCCGGCACCGATCACGGTGTGGATCTCGTCGATGAACAGGACCGCGTGCGGCATCTTCTCCAGTTCGGAGACGACCTGCTTCAGGCGCTCCTCGAAGTCGCCGCGATAGCGGGTGCCGGCCAGCAGGCTGCCCATGTCGAGCGAGTAGATCACCGCTTCGGTCAGCACTTCGGGCACTTCGCCCTCGACGATCTTGCGCGCCAGGCCTTCGGCGATGGCAGTCTTGCCCACGCCCGGATCGCCCACGTAGAGCGGGTTGTTCTTGGAGCGGCGGCACAGGATCTGGATCGTGCGGTCCACTTCGGGGCCGCGGCCGATCAGCGGATCGACCTTGCCCGCCAGCGCCTTCTCGTTGAGGTTGACGGTGAACTGGTCGAGCGCGGAGTCCTTCTTGTTGGCGGACGCCTTTGCCTCCGCCTTGTCCTCGGGCGTGGGCGGGGTCTCGTCGGACGAGCCCTTGGCGGTGCGATCCTCGATCCGCTTGCCGCCCTTGCCGATGCCGTGGCTGATGTAGCTGACGGCGTCGAGGCGGCTCATGTCCTGCTGCTGCAGGAAGTAGACCGCGTACGAATCCCTCTCCGAGAACAGCGCGACGAGCACGTTGGCGCCGGTCACGGTGTCCTTGCCGGACGACTGCACGTGCAGGATGGCGCGCTGGATCACGCGCTGGAAACCGGCTGTCGGGGCGGGATCGCCCTTTTCCTCGGTCTTGAGCGACTGGTATTCCTGGTCGAGATACTGGCGCACCACGTCGCCCAGATCGCCGAGGTCCACGCCGCAGGCCTGCATGACCTGCGCCGCGTCGGTGTCGTCGATCAGCGCGAGCAGCAGGTGCTCGAGCGTCGCGTACTCGTGGCTCCGCTCAGACGCGTGAGACAGAGCCGAGTGCAGGGTCTTTTCAAGGCTTTGGGCGAAACTTGGCATTTAGGCGACCTTCATCGTGAGGGACGGCTCTCCCGGGAGGTTCCCGGCCCGCAGGGGAGATTGGCGGGTCAGGGTTACGAGGTTGATATAGGGACGTTCAGGATGGTTGCGAGGGTGGGCATGGGGGTAAGCGCCCGAGGTCGCCCGAAGGCTGCCAGAGGAGGCTGCGATTCTCAAGATGATCGCGGCCTGAACAGGGCGTCCGCCGCGAGGCGGTGAGCCGATGATGCGTTCCGGTGCGCGCGGATGCGGGCGATCTCGGTTTCGAGAAGCGCAACCCGCGCGTCGAGTTCGTCCAGCGAATAGCGATCGAGGCTTTCACCGGCGAGGTGGCTGGCGGCTCCGAAGTCGCCCTCGGATGACCGCCGCAGAGGTCGGTCTTCTTCGTCCATTGCGGTGCAGCATCGGACTGGAATGCGAGGCTGTCAATGGGTCCTTCGACTGGCCGGAGGATATGTGTTCCGGCGCGAGGCCGGGTTAAAACTCTGTCGTCATCCCAGCGAAGGCTGGGACCGCTGGCCGTCTGCTCTACGCTGCCGTGATGCCTGGCTGGACATACATCCTCACCAACAAGCCCCATGGCGTGCTGTACATCGGCGTCACGGCTGACCTGCCCGCGCGCATGATGCAGCATCGCGGCGGTGCGGGGTCGGCGTTCTGTCGGAAATACGGGCTCAAGCGGCTGGTGCTGATCGAGCCGCACGGCCGGATCGAGGATGCGATTCGGCGCGAAAAGGCGATGAAGGCGTGGAAGCGGGAATGGAAGATCCGGCTTATCGAGGAAGCCAATCCGGAATGGGCGGATCTGTTCGAGCGTTTGTTGTGAGCGGGGGCGCCGTTCAAAGCGCCCGTTATCGTACAACCGCCCGCTACCCTACAGACACTCGCCATCCTAAAAACACCCGTCATCCCAGCGAAGGCTGGGACCGCTATGACCCTGTTGCGCACTGTCGTTCGCAAACCACTTGCCACAAAAGCCCCGCACGCCAGCGTTCAGCATGACGGCCAGCGGTCCCAGCCTTCGCTG
>NZ_BAAILP010000253.1:0-12268 GCF_054589055.1 Novosphingobium sp. 11B
ACGTCGCTCGCCTGTTTGATGACCTTGAGGAACGGCGCGAAGTCTTCGGGTTCGTGCACCGGCTTGCCGGTCTGCGGATCGCGCGCGTGCAGGTGGACGATCGCCGCGCCGGCCTCTGCCGCTTCCAGAGCGCTCTGCGCGATCTCGTCCGCCGTCACCGGCAGATGCGGCGACATCGACGGGGTGTGGATCGAGCCCGTCACGGCGCAGCTGATGATGGTCTTGGACTTCGGCATCTCGCCCTCCGTTTTTCGCTGCCGGTCTCTGCCGAGGCATGCGTTGTGAATGTCGATGTGATTTAAACTGTCCAAACGGTCAATATGATTCTTGCCGCGGAGCACGGCCGGACACAGAGATCGCAGGCAAAGTCGTCAAAATCGGCGAATCCAGCTCACGCCTTTACTCCCCATCACGAATTATCTGACCATATGACTAATAGCCAGCCCAGCAAAAACGGCACGGGAATGCCGGAAGGCAGGCACCAACCGCATCGGTCATGCTCACCATAACTCCGATATTTATCTATGAATTACAGTATATAAATCGATCATCACGCCCAACTTCAAAGCCTTTGGCAACCTGTAGATCAGCAGCAGATCACAAGTTCGAATAATGGCTTGACGCGCCAAATGCGCTCATTAGAATTCCAATTGGTCAGGTTAAGCAAATGCAACCGGCGAGCGCAAAGCGCCGCACCATGGGGAGGATAATCGATGAAAATGCATGCACGCGCTGTGCTTTTTGCAGGCGGATCGCTGCTGTCACTGGGCCTTTCGGCGACATATGCGAACGCGCAGACCGCAGAAACAGCGCCCCAAACCACATCGCCGCCCTCGTCCGCCAGCACGAACGAGATCGTCGTCACCGCCAACAAGCGCGAACAGAACCTCAGCGAAGTCGGCTCGTCCGTCAGCGCGGTCAGCGGCGAGGCGCTGAAGGTCCAGAACATCTCCAACATCGCGGACCTGGCGAAAGTGACGCCGGGCCTCACTTTCGCGCCGACGCCGAACGCCACGCCGGTCTACACGATCCGCGGCGTCGGCTTCTACGACAGTTCGCTGGCGTCCTACCCCGACGTCGCCGTCTACATGGACCAGTTCCCGCTGGCGCTGCCGGTGATGTCCGCACAGACCGGTTTCGACCTCCAGCGCGTCGAAGTGCTGAAGGGTCCGCAGGGCACCCTGTTCGGGAACAACGCCACCGGCGGCGCGATCAACTTCGTCGCCAACACGCCCACACCGACGCTGGAGGGCGGCGCCACCTTCAGCTACGGCCGCTTCAACACGATCGAAGCCAACGGCTTCATCAGCGGCCCGATCACCGATACCCTGGGCGGACGCATCGCGGTGAAGGCGGTCAACGGCGATCCCTGGCAGAAGAGCTATACCCGCGACGATCGCAACGGCCGCGCCGATACGATCGCCGGGCGCATGATCCTCGAATTCGAGCCGAGCAGCGACTTCAAGGCCTCGCTCAACCTCAACGGCTGGCGCGACCAGAGTGAGCCGCAGGCCCCGCAGCGCATCGCCTTCGTGCCGCAGAACGACGTGTCCGGCGCCCCCGCCATCGCGCCGTTCACGTATGCCGACGGCCCCGTGCCCTATCCGCAGGCGACCTACCCCAACGCACCGCACAATGCCCGCGCCGCCGACTGGTCCACCGACTATCGCCCGCGGCAGGACAACCGCATGCTGCAGGGCCTGTTCCGCATGGACTACGACTTCAGCGGCATCACCGTCACCTCGCTGACCGGCTATACCGACCTCAAGTTCGACAACACCACCGAAGGCGGCGGCACCGCGCTGCGCGACCTCGACTTGCGCAGCGACAGCGGCCACATCAAGAGCTTCACGCAGGAAGTGCGCATCGCCAACGATTCCCACAACGCGCTGCGCTGGGTGGTAGGCGCGAACTACGAGCGCACCAAGGTCAACGAAGTCACCTGGCTGACCTACACCGACACCAGCTCCACTTACGTCAACGGCATCGTCGGCAGCACGTATGAAACCCGCCAGAAGATGACGAACTACGCCGCCTTCGGAAACCTGGAGTTCGACGTCAACGACCAGATCACGCTCAAGGCCGGCATCCGCCGGACCCGTGCCAAGCGCGATGCCTATGCCTTCAACGGCGATCTGCCGCAGTTCCCGATCCTGCCGACCGACACCACTTTCGGCGGCACCCCGGGGGTCACGCTGACCGACTTCTTCAACGCGGTATACGGCTCGCTCGGCCCGCTCTACGGCGGCCCGGGCTACCAGATCCCGACGATCGCACCGGGCGGCTCGATCATCCTCGACACGCGCGGGCTGGTGCTGGGCGATCCTTCGGCGAACGATCCGGTCGATCCCGATACTTTCCTCACCGCCACCACCGTCAATACCCGAATCCGCGAGAACAGCACCTCGTGGATGGTCGGTGCGGACTTCAAGCCGGTGGACGGCCTGCTGCTCTACGCCAACGTGTCGAAGGGCTACAAGGCGGGCAGCTTCCCGCACTTGTCGGGCGCGATCTTCGATGCCTATGCGCCGGTGAAGCAGGAATCGATCATGGCCTACGAGGCGGGCTTCAAGGCCCAGCTGATGGACCGCCTGCTCACCATCAACGGCGCCGCGTTCTACTACGACTACAAGAACAAGCAGACCCGCGCGAAATTCGTCGATCCGATCTTCGGCGCGCTCGACAAGCTCCTGAACGTGCCCAAGTCCACCATCAAGGGCGCCGAACTGGAAGTCACCGCGCGCCCGATGCAGGGCCTGTCGCTCAGCGCCTCGGTGACGTACCTCGACGCCAAGGTGGACAAGTACCTCGGCGCCGTGGGCCAGACGGCGGTGAGCGGCGTGCTGGTACCGGTGAACGCCTCGTTCAAGGGCGTGGACCTGCCTTTCTCGCCCAAGTGGCAGTACTCGCTGCGCGCGGACTACACGTTCCCGGTCAGTTCGGCGCTGGACGGCTTCGTGGGCGCGGGCCTCAACGGGCAGAGCAGTTCGGTATCGGCGCTGGTCGTGCCGGGTTCGGCCACCTTCGGGGCGACTTCCGACCTCTACGACATCAAGTCCTATACGCTGGTCAACGCCAACCTCGGCATCCGTTCCTCGGACGGCAAGTGGACGGCGTCGGCCTGGGGCAAGAACATCTTCAACACCTATTACTGGAGCAACGCCACGCAGGCCTACGACACCTTCGTGCGCTACACCGGCCGTCCGGCGGAATACGGCATCACGGTCGGCATGAACTTCTGACGAAGCAACCTACCCTCCTGAAAAGGCCCGGAAACCGCGAGGTTTCCGGGCCACTTTTTTTGCCATCGTGACGGATGAAGATCAGATGCTGGTGTGCCCGCCATCGATCGCGAACGAGGCGCCGGTGGCAAACGAGGCTTCGTCCGACAGCAGCCAGCGCACCGCGCCCGCGATCTCGGAAGGCTGGCCGAAGCGGTTCATCGGATGGACAGCGGCCAGCGCCTTTTCCAGCCCGGCATCCACTTCCATCGCGCCCTTCAGCATCGACGTGAGCGTACCGCCCGGCAGCACGGCATTGATGCGGATGCCCTTCGTCGCATAGTCGATCGCGCCGCCGCGCGTCAGGCCCATCGCCCCGGCCTTGCTGGCGCAATACTCGCTGCCGTTCGGGAAACCGACCATGGCGGACGTGGAGACGATGTTGACGATCGCCCCGCCCTTGTCGAGCATCGCGCGGATCTCGTGCTTGTTGCACAGGAACAGCCCGCGCAGGTTCACCGCATGGCAGCGGTCCCATTCGTCCAGTTCGACTTCGTGCAGCAGCTTGCCGCGCTGGGGGACTCCGGCGGCGTTGCAGGCGCCATCGAGGCGGCCGTAGGCGCCCACCGCCCCCTCGATCATCGCGATGACCGAGCTTTCATCCGCCACGTCCGCCGCGATGCCCTGCGCGGTGCCGCCCGCCTGCCCGATCGCTGCCGCGACGGCCTGCGCCTTGCCGCCATCGAGGTCCGCCACGGTGACCCGGCAGCCCGCCTCGCCCAGCGCGAGCGCCACCGCTTCGCCGATCCCGCTGCCACCGCCGGTGACGACGATCGACTTGTCCTGAAGACCTTTCATTCGTTCGTTCTCCCATCTTCGCATCCTTCCCCACTCGATGCGGGTGGGCGTGCAATGTTTTTATTGACCATAAGGTAAGTTTAGTCCAGCCTCCTCAAAACGAACGGGGAAACGAGGATGGCGCCGAAAACGGCGAGCCGGGGCATGATTGCCCTGGGCATGGCAGTGGCTATCGCAGGTCTGGCATTGCTGGCGGGTGGGCTATGGCTCGCCGCGCTGGGAGGCTCGATCTATTACCTGATGGCCGGGGCGGCTCTGCTTGGATCGGGTACGCTGATCGCCCTCGGGCGGGGCACCGGCGCTAAAGGCTATGCGCTGTTCCTCACGGTCACGATCGCATGGGCGGTGGCGGAAAGCGGGTTCGCGCCATGGCCGCTGACGGCGCGGCTGCTGGCCCCGGCGCTGCTCGGACTGCTTTTCGTCATTCCCGGTGCGCGCGCCTCGCTCGGCCAGGGCGCCAGCCTCGCGGCGGGTGTCGGGGCGCTGGCGCTGCTGCTGGTCGTCGGCGCGCACCTCGCCCGCGACAGCCACGACATTCGCACGGCCGAAGCGATCGCCGCCTCGGCGCCGATCCCCGCAGACGCAGCGGGGGACGAATGGACATCGTGGGGCGGGGACAAGGGCGGAAGCCGCTTTTCCCGGCTGGCGCAGATCACGCCCGCCAATGTCGGCAAGCTCGAAGCCGCGTGGACCTTCCATACCCGCATTCCGTCCGACCCCGCCACCGGCTACCTCTCCGCCACGCCGCTGATGGTCGGCGGGCGGATGTTCCTGTGCGGGCAGGACAATTCGGTCTTCGCGCTCGATCCCGACAGCGGCCGCGAACTCTGGCGCTTCGATCCCCGCGTATCCGCCAAGGGCTCCTCGGCCGTGCGGACCTGTCGCGGCGTGGCCTTCGCGCGGACCGAAGGCGCCGGCCGCTGCGCCGCGCGGATCGTCACCGCCACCTTCGACGGCCGCCTGATCGCGCTCGATGCCACCGACGGCAAGCGCTGCGAGGGCTTCGGCACGAACGGCGCGGTCAACCTGTTCGACGGCATGGGACTGGTGCAGCCCGGCTTCTACTATTCCAGCGCCCCGCCCGCCATCGCCCGCGACCGCATCGTCGTCGCCGGATGGGTGGCGGACAACCAGAGCAATGACGAACCCTCCGGCGTCATCCGCACTTACGATGTACGCACCGGCGCGCTTGTCTGGGCCTGGGACGCGGGCAATCCGCTGAACGTCCACGGGCCCCGACCGGGCGAGCACTACTCGCGCTCTACGCCCAACACCTGGGCGCCGATGAGCGTGGACGATACCCTCGGCCTGATCTACGCCCCGACCGGCAATCCCACGCCCGACCATTACGGCGCGCTGCGAAGCGCCGCGAGCGAGAAGTACGGCTCCTCGGTCGTCGCGCTGGACATCGCCACCGGGGCCGTGCGCTGGTCGTTCCAGACCGCGCATCACGACTTGTGGGACTATGACGTTCCCGCGCAGCCCAGCCTCTTCGCAGCTGGCAACACCCCCGCCATCGCGATCCCCACCAAGCGCGGCGAGACGTTCGTGCTCGACCGGCGCACCGGCAAACCGCTGCTGCCGGTCACGGAACGTGCCGTCCCCAGCCGGGGGGCGGTGGAGAAAGTCGCCGCGACGCAGCCCTTCTCCGCCTTTCACTCCATGGCCGGCCCGGACCTTGCCGAGCGCGACATGTGGGGCCTCACCCCGTTCGACCAGCTCTGGTGCCGCGTGCGCTACCGGCAACTGCGCTACGACGGCAAGGCCACCCCGCCCGGCACCGACGAGGCGCTGATCTATCCCAGCATCGGCGGCGGCATGAACTTCGGCGGCGTGGCGATCGATCCCGTCCGGCGCATCGCCGTGGCTAACGCGCTCTATTACGGCACGATCATCCAACTGGTGCCGCGCGCCGAGACCGACCGCCTGATCGCAGGCGCGGCCGCAGGAAGCCATGCCGTCACCAACTTCGGCCTGCCATTGCCGCAGGCGGGCACCCCGTTCGGTGTTCGCCTCAAGCCCCTCGCGTCGCCGCTGGGCGTGCCGTGCAATGCCCCGCCGTTCGGCCGGATCGCCGCGATCCATCTCGACACCGGCAAGGTCGCATGGGAGCGCCCGTTCGGCACCGCGCGCGATGCCGGGCCGCTGGGTCTGGCGCTCGGCCTGCCGATCCCGATGGGCGCGCCCAACTTCGGCGGATCGCTGACCACCGCGAGCGGCCTCACCTTCATCGGCGCCGCGCGCGAGCAGACCCTGCGCGCCTTCGACACCGCGACGGGTAAGGAACTGTGGTCCGCCCGCCTGCCCGCCAGCGCGCAGACGATGCCGATGACCTACCGCAGCCCGCGCACCGGCTGCCAGTACGTCGCCACCGCCGCGGGCGGTCACAACATGCTGCAATCACCGCTTTCCGACAGCGTCGTGGCCTTCCGGCTGCCGGGCTGCTCCGCAAGCAAATCCAAGGGAGATGGGAAATGAATCGACTTCAGGACAAGGTCGCCGTGGTATCGGGCGGCGCATCGGGCATCGGCGCGGCGGTCGTGCGGCTGTTCGTCGAGGAAGGCGCCCGGGTGCTCGCCTGCGACATCCAGCCCCCGCTCGACGCCGCCTTGCGCACCCTGCTGGACGAGGCGCCCGAGAAGGTCCGCTTCACCACTTGCGACGCCTCGAAGGAGAGCGACGTCGCCGCCGCCGTGGCCTTGGCAACCGAAACCTGGGGCCGCCTCGACGCTGCCGTCGCCTGCGCGGGGGTTCCCGGACAAGGCAGCGACATCGACCTTGCGGTGGACGAATGGGACCGCATCATGGCGATCAACGCGCGCGGCGTATTTTTGCTGACCAAGCATTCCCTGCCGCCGATGATCGCGGGCGGCGGCGGTTCGATCACCAACATTTCCTCGGCCTACGGCGTCGTTGGCGCACCCGGTTTCGCGGCCTACTGCGCCTCCAAGGGGGCTGTGCGCACCTTCACCAAGTCCACCGCCGTCGAGCATGCGCACCAGCGCATCCGCGCCAACTCGATCCATCCCGGCGTGATCGAGACGCCGATGCTGCAGGGCATCTTCGACCGCAGCGACGATCCCGAAGCAACGCGCGCCGCCTTCTCCGCGCAGCAGCCCAACGGCTTCAACGGCGCGCCCGAGGACATCGCCTGGGGCTGCGTCTACCTTGCTTCGGACGAGGCGCGCTTCGTCAACGGGGTCGAGCTGCCGATCGATGGCGGCCTCTTGGCGGGATAGGAAGAATGGCTGAAAACGCACGCATAGCCGCCGATCTCATGGCGACGTTCGGCGCCGACATGGAGCCATGGTGGGCCATCGCCGACGAGGATCTCGTCCTCGAATTCCCCTTCGCCGGCTCGATCGGCATGCCGCAGCGGGTCACCGGCAAGGAAGCCTCCCGCACTTATCTGGAGAAGGTCGTCTCGGGGCTGGAGGGCCTGCGCTTCACCGGAATCACCGCAAGGGAGACCGGAAATCCGGGCGAAGTAGTGGTCGAATACGTCGGCACCTGCCCGGCACCCAATGGCACCTACGACCAGCAATACATAACCATAATGCGCTTCAAGGAGGGCAGACTGATCCTCTTCCGCGAATACAGGGACACCACCGAGGTCACCCGCGCCTTCGGCGACCTCGCCGCCGCATTCTGACAGGAGTTCTACCCATGACGACCAACAAGGACCACGCCCTCGAAGCCTGCCGCCTCCTCTCCGAACGCGACCTCGACACGATGTTCGCCGCCTTCGCCGAGGACGGCACATGGACGATGCCCTACCTGCCCGATCGCTTCGCCTTCGCCGGCGAGCGCGACAAGACGGCGATGCGCGAACTGCTTGACGGGTTCCTCGGCGGGTTCGAGCATTTCGAATTCCATGTCGAGCAGGCGGTGGCGGACGGCGATACCGTGGCGATCCTCGGCAAGTCCTATGGCATCGGCCCGCGCTCGGCGATCTACCGCAACACCTACCACTTGTTCTTCACCTACCGCGACGGGGTGCTGCTGAAGGTGCGCGAACTGTTCGATCCTTATCAGGTGGAGGCTTACGTGGCGCAAGTCGAGGCGCAGGCCGCCTGAACTTAATATTGACTATTTGGTCAGTTGTAGCATTCTACGAAAAATGCGGCGGAGCGCCCCCGGCGCTTGAGCCAGGCAATGGAGAGGTCACGCGAAATGAAGCGAATCGAAGTCCCGGTCCTGATCGTCGGCGGCGCGGGCTGCGGGCTGGCCAGCGCGAACTTCCTCGGGCGGCTGGGCATCGAGTGCCTGGTGATAGAGCGCTATCCGGCCACCTCGCCCGCGCCAAAGGCGCATTACCTGAACCAGCGCACGATGGAGATCATGCGTGAAGAGGGGCTGGCCGATCACATCTACCGCAGCAGCACCCCGGCCGAGAACATGGCGCGCGTGGGCTGGTACACCAGCCTCGGCGGCGACGGCCCGCTCGACCGCAAGCGCATCGGCATCATCGACGCTTTCGGCGGCCACTCGCTGAAGGACGCCTACGGCGCCGACAGCCCGGTGCGCGCCGCCAACTTCGCGCAGATGTACATCGAACCGCTGCTGCTGGAGCACCTCGCCACTTACCCCACCTCGCGCATCACCTTCCATCAGGAACTCAAGAGCTTCACGCAGGACGATGACGGCGTCACCGCGCAAGTAGAGGATCGCAATTCCGGCGAAGTCTACGAAGTGCGCGCGCAGTACATGATCGCGGCGGACGGCGGGCGTCTGGTAGGACCATCGCTCGGCATCGCGATGGACGGCATCGACCGGCTGATCGACATGGTGACGGTGTGGTTCGCCGCCGACCTCTCCGAGTACATCGAGGACGAGTCGGTGATGATCCGCTGGTTCACCAACCCCGAAAAGGGCGGATCATGGGGCAGCGGCGTGATGGTGGCGCTCGGCCCCGATACGTTCGGCGCGAAAAGCAAGGAATGGCTGATGCACTTCGCCTTCCAGCCCGGAGAGGCGGGCAAGCTCGACGCCGAAACCGCGATCCCGCAGATCCGAGAACTGCTGCGCCTGCCCGATCTCGATCCCAGGATCATCCGCATGAACGACTGGCAGGTGCAGGGCGTACTGGCGCGCGAATACCGCAAGGGCCGCGTGTTCCTGGCCGGAGATGCCGCGCATCGCCATCCGCCGACTACCGGCCTTGGCCTCAACAGTGCGATCCAGGACGCGCACAATCTGGCGTGGAAGCTCGCCGCCGTGATCCGGGGCGACGCGGGCGACGCGCTGCTGGACAGCTACGAGGCGGAGCGCCGCCCGGTGGCCGCCAACAACGTGGCCTGGGCGATGATGACCTTCCAGAACCACCTGACCATCGATTCCGCGATCGGACTGATGCCGGGCGTGCCGGTGGAGTTCAACATCGGCGCCTATCACAAGCTGTTCTCCGATACGCCCGAAGGCGCGGCGCGGCGGCAGATGGTGGCCGAAGTTATCGGCACCCAGCGCGCCGAATTCCAGGCCCACGACATCGAGATCGGCTTCCGCTACGACACCGGCGCCATCGTCCCCGACGGCACCGAGCCACCGCCGCGCGGGTTGCTGGGCGATACGCATGTACCCACCATGCGCCCCGGCCACCGCATGGCCCACGTCTGGCTTAACGCGAAGAACACCGGGGAAGACAAGCGCGTCTCCACCCTCGACCTGACCCGGCTCGACCGCTTCACGGTGTTCGTGGACGGGCCTGCCGGTGACTGGACCGCCGCCGTCGATGCCGCCCGCGCGGCCAGCGGGCTGACGATCGATCTCGTCGCTGTCGGCAAGGACGAAGACTTCACGCCGGTCGACGATCGCTGGGCCAATATCTCCGGCCTGCAACGCGGCGGGGCGATCATCGTGCGGCCCGACCAGCACGTCGCCTGGCGCGGGGCCGTGCCGGTTGCCGATGCCGGGGCCACGCTGCGCGAGGTGATCTCCACCGTGCTCGGCCGGCGCGTCGATCAGCCGGTGGCGGCATGACCGCAGACCGCTCGCTGCCGCCGGGGTTCGAGGCGCTCGAACCCCACGTCGGCTACTGGGCGGCGGCCAGCGCGCAGCAGCGGCGCGCCGCGCGCGAGGCCGCCTCGATGGAGGAGATCGAGGCGTTCTACACCGCCATGCTGGCGCTCGCGCCCGAGGCGATCCGCTCGCTGGAAGGGCGCGACATGCGCGATCTCGAAGGCGCGCCGCTGCGGCTGATGCAGCTTCTGCTGGCGCTGGCGCACGTGTCGATGGCGACGGAGCTGCACCGCCAGCCGCGCGCGCCCTTCACGCCCTATCCGCACGAGGTCCGTCTGGTGGAGGGGCCGCGCATTCTCGGGTGAGACAACAGGAAAAAGCCGAAAACGGCGAAGGAGAGGAACCATGAACGATCAGGTCGCCGATTTCCGCGCGGACCGCACCAACCTGACCGCGCTGGCCGGGCTGGACACCGCGCCGGTCAGCCTCGAACCCTACCGCTCGCAGGACTGGTTCGATGCCGAAGTGCGGCAGGTGTTCAAGCGCGCATGGCTGTGCCTCGGCCGCGAGGAGCGGATCGCCGCGCCCGGCGACTACTTCGTCCAGACGCTCGAATTCGCACGCGCCGAAGTGCTCGCCACCCGCACGAAGGACGGGCGCGTCCGCGCCTTCCACAATGTCTGCTCGCACCGCTCCAACAAGGTCGTGCTGGAGCGCGAGGGCAATGCCTCGCGCTTCATGTGCCGCTACCACAACTGGACCTACCGCAACGACGGCGAGCTTGTCGGCGTGCCGGACCAGAAGAACTTCTTCGATTTCGATCGCAAGTCCTGTGGCCTCACCCCCGTGGCCTGCGACATCTGGGAAGGGTGGATCTTCATCAACCTCCAGCGCGAGCCGGAAGTGCCGCTGGCCGAATTCCTCGGCGCATTCGGGGAAATCTACCGGGGCATCCCCTACCCCAATGCCGACCGCTCGATCCTGTTCGAGTCCCGGCTGAAGGCGAACTGGAAGGTCATCGCCGACGCCTTCGCCGAGACCTACCACATCCCGGCGATCCATCCCGAGACGATCGGCGCCACGTTCGCCAGTAACGAGAACCCTTTCGCCCGGCCGATCAGCGCGCAGACCTGGGGGCCGCACCGCTCGGTATCGACTTACGGCAACCCCGAATACGCGCCGCCGCCCGGATCGCAGGTGGAGCGCCTGTTCTACAGCAACATCGCTACCGGCAACGTGCTTTCGGCCGCCAGCCTCGACGATACCGAAGTGTTCCGGCGGCATCCGGCGATCAACCCGACCAAGTCGGCGAGCTGGGCGGTGGACGTGACCTGGCTGTTTCCGAATTTCCAGATCGACGTCTCCCCCGGCGGGTTCTGGACGCATCACTTCTGGCCGGTCAGCCAGGACGAGACGCGCTGGGAGGCCCGCTTCTACATCCCCGATGCGCCCGACGTGTGGAGCCGCCTGCAGCAGGAGCACTACATCGCGCGGCTGGGCGAGATCCTGCTCGAAGACGTCGGCAATACCGAGCGCACGCAGGAAGGCATCGCTTCGGGCGCGAAGGATACGATGCCGCTGCAGGACGGCGAAGTGATGATCCGCCACTCGCTGCACAACCTGCACAAATGGATCGCGGCCGGGACCGTGGCCGAAGCACTCGCCTGAACAGGAGACGATACCGATGAGCGAATTCGACAAGGCCCTGAGCGACCGCAACGTCGCCAATGCGCAGAAGCTGATGGCGCTGTTCGGGCATGACATGGATGCCTTCTGGGCGATGGTCTCGCCCAACCTGCATATGGAGCTGCCCTTCGCCGGGACGGTGCGCCTGCCCACCGAGCTGCATGGCGAGGATGCGCTGGGCATGTTCCGCACGGCGGCCGAAGTCTTCGACGTGAAGTTCAATTCGGTGGAAGTGACCCCGCTCGCCGATCCGAACCGCGTGCTGGTGGAGTATCGCGGCTACGGCGAGCCGGGCGGCACGGTCTACGACCAGCGCTATGTCGGCGTGCACGAATACCGCGACGATACGCTGGTGTTCTACCGCGAATACTTCGACACGGGCGTGGTGATGAACGCGCTGGGCGCCTACCTTCCGGCCTGATCCGACATTGTGCGCGCAGCGCTCGCCTGTCCTCAACCCCGCTCAGGCTGAGCTTGTCGAAGCCCCGGCGGCGTGGCGCGCGGGCTTCGACAAGCTCAGCCTGAGCGGGTGGGGTTAGAACCGG
>NZ_BAAILP010000253.1:12426-14360 GCF_054589055.1 Novosphingobium sp. 11B
GCCCGCCGCACGCACATGTTCGAGGTAGGAGATCGGCCAGCCCATCTCCATCCAGCCGCCGCCGGGATTGCCGTCGATGGTCAGCCGCGCCGCGCCTTCGTTCAGCACGAAGTTCGGCGCGGCCGGGAGCGGGAAGACCCCGAAGACATCCCCCTCCACCCGCGTGGCGCGGCCCAGTTCGTCGACGATGTCGCACTGGAACGCGGTCTGGTCGAGGCGGCTGTCGCCCTGCCAGTCGACGTCGAGAGTGGCGATCTCCGCCATGACCGCGTCCTTGTAGACGTAGCCGCGCACCTGACGGCGACCGAGGGCGTAGAACTCCCAGAAGTGCACCGAAAAGGCGTCGCCCGACTGGCCCTGAAACCAGCGGTAATAATGCAGCGCATCCCAGTCGCGCCGCCCCCAGCTGTGGTCGCGGTGGCCACTGCCGGTAAAGTCGATGGTCCGTGTCCCGATGCGCAACGTGCCGGAGACGCGGCCGCTCTGCTCGATGCGGTCGTCGGCGGCGTAGGAGGGGCAGCCGTCCTTGTGCGTTGAGTAGGCATAAGGCGGATGGAACGCCTCGTACGTGAAGGCGATCTCCGCCTCCTCGCTGCGCCACGATATTTCCGCGCGGTTGAAGCTGAGGTCCTGGCGCATGGTGAAGTCGTCGATCCGCCAGTCGTCGAAGCCCATGGTATCGGGCACCTTGCGGTCGGGCAGGCGCACCGCGATCGGCGCACGGCCGAGGCCCCTGCCCCAGATGCCCATGGCCGCGCCCGCCATGCCGTCCTTGTCCACCCAGGTATAAGTGAACAAGGCGATCTCGTGCTCGGGCAGGACGACACAATAGGGGATGGATTCGCGCATCAACGGCAAGTCAGGCAGCGCGTGCCGACCATCATGCACGGGGTCGATGGCCATTGCCGGCCGGGCGAGTGCTGCGGGATCGAATGCCATCAGTCTTCTCCGTTACCCGCCCAGGGGAAGCGGAAACCGCATTCGCCAAGGCCATACCCCTTGGTGCCGTCGGCAAGGGTATATTCCATCATGTGCTCGGTCAGCGCGAAAGTATCGAGCGGGAAGGTCCAGCAGTAGAGCCGCCGCGCGGTGAAGGCGTGAACATCTCCGTCCGCATCGGTGACGCGCCAATCCATGCCCTTCAGCGTCATGCCGTCGGCTTCGTAGATGTTGCGATCCTCGATCGCGGTCACGCCGATCCACTTGCCGCCCTTGCCCACCATCTTGATGTAGGCGTCGTCGCCGTTGGTGGAGATGCCGTGTGTCGAGACGATCGACAGACCGTTATCGAAGATCGGCCAGGCAAGGCGGTAATGGCGCAGGAAGTCCCAGTTGCGCGGGCCCACGGCGATATCGCGGAAGCCCTTGCCGTCGATCGCGATCGTCTCGCCGTCTGCCAGCGTGATCGTGCCGGTGACGCGGCAGGTGCCCTCCATGTGGATATGGGCGATCTCCTTGGCGAAAGCGTCCTCCGCCCCGGCATCGCTGAGGTGGATCGCATCCTGCATCGGCAGGATCGCGTCCCAGGTCAGATCGACCTTGAAGTCCCGTTCATCGAAAGTGATGTGCGCCTTCGACAGCGGCTCGATCGAGCGCAGCCGCATCCCGGCGACTTCCAGCCCGTCTCCCAGCCCCAGCCGGGTGGCGGCGTAGGGCAAGTTCATGTTGGTGCGGTTGAACAGCGGCTTGCCGTCCCGGAAGAACACGAACCAGCTGTTCGTCTCGCCCAGATTCTCGAGGATGCCGACGCGGATGAAGCAGCCGATGCGCTGCGCCGGATCGTAGAAGTTGAAGTAGACGCTCTGGTTCCAGCGCGGGTGATCGTTGGCCTGCCAGTAGTCCTCGGGACTCTTCTCGACGGTCAATTGTCCTCTCCTCTTGTCGTTGTACCCGGTTTTGGGGCGGTTGATCCGGCCGCACCGGATCAACCGCCC
>NZ_BAAILP010000253.1:14539-21220 GCF_054589055.1 Novosphingobium sp. 11B
CCCGCGCAGTCGTCCGGCAAGGCATCGCCGCGCCAGGCGACGTGCTGGTCGGGCCGCACCAGGATCAGGCCGCGTTCGTAGATCGCGCGCAGGTCCGGGCGATCGAGCCGCAGCACGTCGAGCGGAACACCCTGTGCCTTCGCCGCATCCTCCAGCGGCGCGGTGTCCGCATCGCCGAGCACGACGAGTGTGAAGAACAGCCCGAGCCGGTCGAACAGCGCCGTCCCGTCCTCAAGGAACACATGCGGCAGGCGTGCGCCGGGCCAGGTGCTCGGCACATAGGTCAGCGGGTCTATCGCCGGGGCCTCCCCCTCGCCCGCCACGACCGGCGACTGGTCGTAACGATAGCCGTACTCCACGCCCCAGCTCTCGTTCTCGGCATTGCCGAGCGCGGCGATCTTCGCGGCGACATCGGCGCGGCGGGCGTCGGCTTCGGGGCCTTCACCCTCGAGGTCGCCCGCCTCCATGTAGATCATCGTGATCTGCTGGCGCACGCCCATGTGCCGGCGCGAGGCTTCGAGATGCCACCACGCGGTCGGCCGCCGCTCCGCATCGTAGGCATCGAGCAGCCCGTCGCCGCCCCAGCCCTGCAGGTTCGCGGCCAGCACCCACGACAGCGCGGCGGCGTCGGCGATGCCCGAATTCATGCCGTAGCCGCCGGTCGGGATGAACTGGTGCGCGCTATCGCCCGCCAGCAGCGTGCTGGCGTCCCGGTACTTCTCGGCGACCACGAAATGCGCATGCCACGGATTGGCCTGCAGTATCTCGTAATCGAACGCCTTGCCGACCCAGGCTTCGAGCACGCCCTCGGCGGTCATCTCGTCCGGGTTCATGCCGGGCAGCAGCCATGCCTGCAGCGTGTAGATGTCGTGGTCGTTCTGGGCGATGATCGTGCCGAGCCCGGACTGCAGATGATAGATCGGCCCCCAGTGCTGCAGCAGTTCGCGGTCGTCGGTGCGGAAGTGGACCATGTAGGCCCCGGCGACGTTCTCCTCGCCCTCCAGCGCAATGCCGAGACCCCGGCGCACGCGGCTGCCCCCGCCGTCGCAGCCCGCAAGGAAGCGGCACTTCACGGTGCTAGTTTCGCCGCTCTGCGAATCGACGATCTCGGCGGTGACGCCATCGGCGCCATTCTCGACGATCCGCTCGAAGCGGGTGCCGAAGCGCACGTCGATCAGCGGATTGGCGTCGATCGCCCGTTTCAGCACCGGCTCGATCTGGATCTGGCTGACCCGCAAGGGCGCCTGCGCGCCGTGGCTGCCGTCGTTCTCCTCGCGGATGATGCGGGTCTTCTCGTCGGCGGAGGGGTAGGGAAACCGGTACAGGTCGTGTCCGACCATCGAGGTGATCCACAGGATGTCGAAGCCGTTCGCACGCGGCACGCCCGCGTCGCGCAGCGCCTCGTCCAGGCCGAGACGGTGGAACAGCTCCATGCTGCGGCCATTGGTCAGGTCCATCTTGGGATGGCGCGTGGTCGCCGGGTTCCGCTCCAGCAGCAGGGAGCGAATGCCGTAGCGGGCAAGGTTCAGGGCCAGCGTCATGCCGACCGGCCCGCCTCCGGCGATCAGCACCGGCACTTCGATCTGCGTCATTCCATCTCCCCTCTTATGCCTTGCCCAACCGCGAGTAACGAAATTGAACCATATGGTCAACTTGTGCGCAATGCGCAAATGGACGTCAAGCCGGGTCAGGCTATGATTTTAGCAATAATCGCACTGAAACCGAGCGCACGATCCCGAAGTCGCGATTGAATGCTTGACATTGGCTGACCGTCTGGTCTGTTTATGGAAAGTGCAGCGACTGACTGCACCAAGGGATGAAGGACAAGACGATGCCCACCGGCCGACTTTCCGGAAAAATCGCGCTCATAACTGGCGCAGGCAGCGGAATCGGCGCGGCGCACGCCCGCCTGTTCGCCAGCGAAGGTGCGCAAGTCGTCGCTACCGACATCCGCCTCGACGCTGCCCGCTCCGTGGTGACGCAGATCGTCGAATCCGGCGGCGCGGCCATCGCCATCGAGCATGACGTCGCCAGCGAAAGCTCCTGGCAGACTGCCATCGACGCGGCGCTGGCCGCTTATGGGGGACTGACCACGCTGGTCAACAACGCGGGCCTCAACCACATGTTCGGGGTGGAGGACGAGACGCTGGAGGGCTGGAACCGCATCGTCTCGATCGACCAGACCGGCACGTTCCTGGGCATGCGCGCGGCGATGCCGCATCTGCGGGCGAGCGGCAACGGCGCGATCGTCAACATCTCCTCGGTACTGGCGATGATGTCGACGGTGACGTGCTTCTCGTTCCACGGCGCCAAGGCGGCGATCCGGGGCATGAGCAAGGCCGCCGCGCAGGAATATGCAGGCCGCGGCGTGCGGGTGAACTCGATCTACCCCGGCATGATCGACACGCCGCAACTCGCGACGATGCTGCCCGAGGAGCGCGAGATGATCCGCACCTCGATCCCGATGAAGCGCATCGGCAACCCGGACGAGATCGCCCGTAGTTCGCTGTTCCTGTGCTCCGACGACGCATCCTACGTCACCGGCGCGGAACTGATCGTCGACGGCGGGCTGTTCCCGGGATGAGAGCGCGACCCATGACTTTGCAGAGCGGCACGGCCGCCAAGGGAGAATACGGATGCTGAACGGCAAGGCCATCCTCATCACCGGCGCGGCATCGGGCATAGGCCGCCGCTGCGCCGAAGTCTTCGCGGCGAACGGCGCGCGCGTGCTTGTCACCGACCTCAGCGCCGAAGCGGGCGCCGAGGTCGTCGAAGGCATCCGCAACGCGGGCGGCGAGGCCGCGTTCCAGCCCTGCAACGTCACCGACGAGGCCAGCGTGGCGGCCGCCGTGGACAAGGCGGTTTCGCTTTACGGCCGGCTCGACGGGGCGATGAACAACGCCGGGATCGAAATGCGCAACAAGCCGGTCCACGAACTGACCGCAGAAGATATCGCGGCGGTGCTGGGCGTCGATCTGGTCGGCGTGTTCTACTGCCTCAAGCACCAGTTCCGGGTGATGAAGGACAGCGGCGGCGGGGCGATCGTCAACACCGCATCCTCCTCGGGCATTCGCGGGCAGATCAACGCTTCCGACTATGTGGCGGCCAAGCACGGCGTCGTCGGGCTGACCAAGGCGGTCGCCTGCGACGGCGGGCCGCTCGGCATCCGGGTGAACGCGCTGTGCCCCGGCCTCATCATGACGCCGATGGCCAAGGACCGGCTGATGCAGGATCCGGTGTTCTCCGAGGCGCTCGAAGGACTGCGCCAGCGCCACGTCATCGGCCGCTTCGGCGAGATGGACGAGATCGCCAATGCAGCGATGTTCCTGCTGTCCGACATGTCCTCGTTCATGACCGGATCGCCGATGATCGTCGACGGCGGCTACGCCATCTGAGGGAGACTGACATGATTAAGATGGTCGTTGAAGTCTGGAAGAAGCCGGAAATGACAGACGAGCAGTTCGCCCGCCGCTGGCTGGTGGAACACGGCGCGCTGGTGCGTGCCAATGCGAAGGCGATGGGCTTCGTGCGCTATGTGCAGAGCCACAAGCGCGTCTCGCCCGAGATCGACGCCTTTGCGCAAGGGCGCGGCTGGAAGCGCCCGCCCGACGGCCTCACCGAAGTATGGTGGGAAAGCGAGGAAGCCATGCAGGCCGCGCTTTCCTCGCCCGAGGGCATCGAGGCCAGCGGGGTGCTGCAGGCGGACGAGGAACAGTTCATCGACGCCCCCCGCATCAGCGCTTTCCTCGCGGACGAGGAAACCATCTTCGACTACACTGTCGCATAGGGAGAGATTCGGCGATGACCGAAAACCGACGCTACGTCATCACGCCGGGACAGGGCATCGCCGGACTGCGGCAGGAGCGCGCGCCCATGCCGCGCCCCGGTCGCGGGCAGGTGCTGCTGCGCATGCGTGCCTTCTCGCTCAATTTCCGCGATCTGCTGATGATCGACGGGCATTATCCGGGCGGTGCGCCCGACGCGATCGTGCCGCTTTCCGATGGCGCGGGCGAGGTCGTCGAACTGGGTGAAGGCTGCTCGCGCTTCGCGGTGGGGGACCGGGTCTGCCCGATCTTCATGCAGAGCTGGATTGGCGGCGACATGACCGACGCGGACGGTGCGTCCGCGCTGGGCGGTGCGATCGACGGTGTGCTCGCCGAATATGTCGTGGTCGGTGAGGCCGGCCTGGTGGCGGTCCCCGGCTACATGGACTTCGCGCAGGCGGCCACGCTGCCTTGCGCCGCCGTCACCACCTGGAACGCGCTCTACGGCCGCGAGCCGATCACGCCCGGCTCTACGGTGATGGCGCTTGGCACGGGCGGTGTCGCGATCTGGACGCTGCAACTGGCCAAGGCCGCCGGGGCGCGCGTCGTCATCACCTCGTCCAGCGACGCCAAGCTGGAACGGGCCACGGCGATGGGCGCGGACCATGTCGTCAACTACGCCGCGACGCCCGAATGGGGCGCCGCCGCCCGCGCCTTCACGGGCGGACGCGGGATCGACAAGATCGCCGACAGCGCCGGGCCGGGCACGATGCCGCAATCGCTCGCGGCGCTGCGGCGCGGAGGAGAGATCGCCATGGTCGGCGTCATCGCCCCCGGTACGATCGACCCGCTGGCGATCCTCGTCGGCGGGGCGCTGGTGCGCGGCGTCATGGTCGGTTCGCGCCGCCATTTCGAAGACCTCGGCCGCGCGCTGGAAGCGCACCGGATCGAACCGCTGATCGACCGCAGCTTCACCTTCGACGAGGCGGCAGAGGCTTACGAACACCTGCGCGCGGCGCAGCACATGGGCAAAGTCGTCATCGAGATGACCTGACCCCGCCAGGATACAAGAAACGACTGGGAAGGAAGTGGCTCAACCAATGCACGGCACTCTCGACATACGTCAGCGCCCCGAGGACCATTTCCTCGACGCCATCCGGGACCGGTTTCCGGTCGAGGCCGAGATCGACCGCACGCTGTCACGCAAGATGCGCCTGCGGGCGAGCGGCGACGTCTACGCCGCCCACTCGCTGGACAGCCTGATCGAAGGCACCGCCAGCCTCATCCGCGCCAACGTGGGCGACGATTTCACGATCTCCGACGCGCGCTGGCTGACCGGCGGGGCGTCGAAGATCCAGGTCGCCTTCGAACTCGAATGGCAGGACGGATCGGCGCGTCGCAAGGCGCCGATGGTCCTGCGCATGGAACCGAACGAGTCCGTGGTCGAGACCAGCCGCAAGCGCGAGTTCGAGCTGCTCCAGGCGCTCGACGGCCTGGTGCCGGTGCCGCCCTGCTTCTGGGTCGATCCGGATGGCGAACACCTGCCGCACCCCGCGCTGATCTACGGCTTCGCGCAAGGCGTGACCAAGCCTTCCGATCTGCCCTCGCAGCAGGTGACCGGCATCGGCCTCAACTATGGCCCTAAGCTGCGCGCGCCGATCACCGCGCAGTTCATCGAGCACATGGCGCGCTTTCACCGCATGGGCGCGGAACTCGCGCCCCGCCTGCCCAGCTTCGACGGCGTGGAGGTCGGCTCCAACGCCAGCGTCATCCGCCTCGTCAACTGGTGGCGGCGGGTGTGGGAGGAAGACCGCGCGCACGACGAACCGCTGATGACGGTCGCCTACGACTGGCTCATCGCCAATGCGCCACCGATCGACCACGTCTCGCTGGTCCATGGCGACTGCCGCGCCGGCAACTTTCTGTTCACCGAGCACGACGCACGGATCACCGCCTGGCTCGACTGGGAACTGGCGCTGCTGGGCGACCGCCATCAGGACCTCGCATGGTCGATGATGGACCCGTACAGCCATTCGAACGAGGAAGGCACCGCCCAGCTCATCAACGGCATGCTGCCTTACGACGACTACATCGCCGCCTACGAGAAGGCGTCGGGCCTGACGGTCGATCCGGCGCGGCTGGCCTATTACCGGGTGCTGTGCAGCTACCTGTCGGTCTCGATCTGCCTCGGCACCGGATACCGCGTGGCGAAAGGCGCCAAGACGCACCAGGACATCGTCGTCTCGTGGCTGGCGATGATCAGCTACCCGATCATGGAACAATTGCGCGGCACGCTGAAGGAGGTGCTCTGATGGTCCCCGATTCCGATCTCCAGTTGCAGGTCGTCATCAAGGCGCTGCGCGAAGCCGTCGGCCCTGCGATCCGGGCGGACGAGAAGGTGGCGCAGGAGCAGTTGCACTTGTCGCTCGCCACGCTCGGCGTGCTACGCAGCCAGTTGCCGATGACGCGCCGTTTCATCCGCGCGCTGTCGAGCGATGCGCTGGACCTCGCCGGAAAGCTGGGCGCCCTTACGTCCAGTCAGGCCCTGTCGGCTCCCCGGCAGGCACTGGAAGCGGCGCTTGCCGATCCGTCACGGGAAAACCACGAGATCGAAGCCGCCCGCAGCGCCCTGATGGACAGCACCTGCGCGCTCATCGAAACCCTCGCCCCCGATCTCGCGGATCAGGCCCGCAGGGTGGTGATCGACGCGAGCGCCATGCCGATCGAGCGCCAGCGTGCGTGGTTCATCGGCTCGGGCTTCGAATCCGCGCCCGACAAGGTCCGCCCGATCGAGACGCTGCTGGAGGCGTAGAACACGATGACATTGGGTTAAACCACCCTTCGTCATTGCGAGCATGGCGAAGCAATCCAGGGCGGTTTCGTACTGCCCTGGATTGCTTCGCTATTCTCGCAATGA